>NZ_CP014606.1:1507500-1586453 GCF_001584725.1 endosymbiont 'TC1' of Trimyema compressum
CATCAGAACATAACTTTTTAAGTAAGTTTAACTCATCATCTGAATCTGTAGGGAACGCATTTACAGCAACCATAACTGGTACACCGAATTTTTTAACGTTCTCAATATGTTTAGCTAAGTTTGCATATCCAGCTTTAAGTGCTTCTAAGTCTTCTCTTTCTAGATCGGCTTTTGCAACCCCGCCATGCATTTTAAGAGCACGAACAGTTGCTACAATTACTGCTCCATCAGGTTTTAAATCAGCAAAACGGCATTTTAAGTTAAAGAATTTTTCAGCACCTAAGTCAGCACCAAATCCAGCTTCTGTAATTACATAGTCAGCAATTCCCAAAGCTGTTTTAGTAGCATTCACGCTATTACAACCATGCGCAATGTTAGCAAATGGTCCACCATGTACAAATGCAGGTGTATTTTCTAGAGTTTGAACTAAGTTAGGTTTAATAGCATCTTTCATAAGAACTGTCATAGCACCTTGAGCGCCAATATCAGCAGCTGTAACAGGTTCTCTGTCATAGTTATAACCAATTACGATTTCTGAAAAACGTTTTTTCATATCCATTAAGTCATCTGTTAAGCATAGGATAGCCATGATTTCAGAAGCAACTGTAATATCAAATCCAGTTTCTCTTGGAACACCATTGGCTCTTCCACCTAAACCAATAATTGTATTTCTTAATGCTCTGTCATTTAAGTCAATAACACGACGGAACACAACGGTTCTAGGGTCAATATTTAGAAGATTGCCTTGTTGTAGGCTATTATCAATCATTGCTGATAACAAGTTGTGAGCATATGTAATAGCGTGTAGGTCACCTGTAAAGTGTAGGTTAATATCATCCATAGGAACGATTTGTGCATAACCGCCACCTGCAGCACCACCTTTAACGCCAAAGCTTGGTCCTAAAGAAGGTTCTCTTAAGCATGCCATAACATTTTTGTTAATTTTAGCTAATCCATCTGCTAAGCCAACTGATGTAGTCGTTTTACCTTCTCCAGCTGGTGTAGGGCTGACTGCTGTTACTAGGACTAATTTGCCCTTTTTCCCACTGTTTTGTAGACGATTTACAGCTTCCATAGAGATTTTAGCTTTGTACTTACCAAATAACTCTAAATCATCTTCACTTAAACCAATGCTTTTTGCAACGTCTACAATTGGTTCCATTACTGCTTCTTGAGCAATTTCAATGTCACTTTTGTAACCCATTTTCACACTCTCCTTTTGTTCAAATTGATTTTATCTATAGGCAATTAAGCCAAACAAACAACTATTCAATGATTTCTTCTGGCGTTAAATATAAGGCAATTTCCCGCGCTGCATTTTCCAGAGAATCTGATGTGTGAATTAAATTTTTAGTCATATCCTGAGCTAAGTCACCTCTAACAGTTCCTAAATCAGCTTTTGCTGGATCTGTTGCGCCACTCATTTTACGCATACCAGCTACTACATTTTCACCACCAATCACCATATGTACTACAGGTCCTGAAGTTAGATATTCTACCAAGTTAGGGAAATATGGCTTATCTTGATGTCCATCATAATGCTTCTCTAACTGTTCTAAAGTCATATTCTGTACTTTTAATGCAAGAATACTATAGCCTTTAGATTCTATTCTAGATAGAACATTACCTAACAACCCTCTCTGTAAACCATCTGACTTTAGCATAACAAACGTTTTTTCCATTTTACTCTCCTTTATCTACTGTGTTAAGAGCTTCAACTTGTGCTACGTTCTCATCCTTTAATAAGGCTTCAAAATCAGTTCTAGACAAGACTTCTTTTTCCATTAAAGCACCTGCAACTAAATCTAATTTGTCTTCATGATCTGATAGTATTTTCTGTGTGTCTTTATAGCATTCATCCATATAGCGTCTTGCAACATCATCAATAAGAGCTGCTACTTTCTCACTGTAGTTTCTATCCTTATTAAAATCTCTACCTAGGAAAACATCTCCGCCAGCTTTTTGCCCAAATGTTAAGGTACCAAGTTCTGAGGTCATTCCATATTCAGTAATCATACTTCTAATAATCGTGGTGGCTCTCTCTAAATCATTAGAGGCCCCTGTACTAATATCCCCTAATTTCAATGCTTCTGCAATACGGCCTCCTAAGAGAATCCGCACTGAGTTCAGCATATCTTTCTTAGTTATAAAGTTTTTATCTTCATCAGGAAGAGATAATGTATATCCACCTGCATAGCCTCTAGGCACAATAGACACTTTATGAACTGGATCAGCGCCTTCAATATAGTAGGTAGTTAATGAATGGCCAGCTTCATGATAAGCAACTAAGCGATTTTCTTTCTCATTTCTCACCTTGCTTTTCTTCTCTGGTCCGGCAATTTCCCTTTCAACAGCGTGTTCAATAGAATCCATAGAAATTTTACTTTCATTTTTTCTAGCTGCAAGAAGAGCCGCCTCATTCATTACATTGGCTAAGTCTGCCCCTGTAAAGCCTGGTGTTCTTTTAGCAATAATTGATAAAGAAACATCATCAGCTAAAGGTTTCCCCTTACTATGAACTTTTAAAATTTCTTCTCTGCCTTTAACATCAGGTGGTGTTACTACAATCTGTCTATCAAAACGACCAGGACGAAGTAGTGCTGGGTCTAAAACATCAGGTCTGTTAGTTGCTGCAATAACAATAACCGCCTCATTATTATCAAAACCATCCATTTCAACCAATAATTGGTTTAATGTTTGCTCTCTCTCATCATTACCACCGCCAAGGCCAGCACCTCTTTGACGACCAACAGCGTCAATTTCATCAATAAATAAAATACAGGGCGCAGTCTTTTTGGCCTTATCAAATAAGTCTCTAACACGAGAAGCGCCAACGCCAACATAAAGTTCAACAAACTCAGAACCACTGATGGAATAGAAAGGAGTCCCTGCTTCACCAGCAACAGCTTTTGCAATTAATGTTTTACCTGTTCCTGGAGGACCTGCTAACATAACACCCTTAGGGATTTTTGCACCAAAACGTGTAAATTCCCCTGGTGTCTTTAAAAAATCAATAATCTCTTGTAATTCTTCTTTAACTTCATCAATACCAGCAACATCCTTAAATGTTACTTTGCTCATAGGGTCTTCTTCAGCTAGTTTAGCTCTGCTTTTGCCAAACTGCATTGCACCACTGCCCCCACCAGCTCTATTAAACATAAAGAACATGAGGATAACAATACCTAAAATAAACATAATATTCATTAAAATAGAAAAAACAGGTACATCGTTTTTATTAACTGTCTCAAGTTTAATATTATTCTCTAAACTAATCTGTGTCAATGTAGTATCTAGTAGAGTAGAATTATCATCAAAAAAGAAGGGAGCACCTTCAGGGTCTGCTTTTGACTGCCAATCTACGCGTACTTTTGTAGAATCGCTAACCGTTACACTTGCTTTTTCAATGTTGCCAGCTTTTGCCATCTGCTGAAATTCCAACAAACTGCTTTGCGCAGGTTGTTTCGCGGAAGGTTGAAAAGCAACTATGTATATAGCGCCTACTATAAGAAGAATAACGATTCCTAAAGTAAGCTTCTTTAATAATTCTTTATTCAATGATTCTCTCCTTTTGTTATCTAATTTTACTTCTTTTTAAAAAAGCAATATTTCCCTAATTCTACCATAGAAACAGGTCTGTGACAAATTAATCTTTATAGGAAACAAAGAGGATTTTACTCTCTTTGCTACTTAATTTTACTCGGTTATCAATACCGATTCTAGCCACAAAAATAATGCCTTTTTTTCTATCAATTAAAAAGGGAATTTCACTTCTTTTTTTTCTTTGTATTTTTTTATTAATTAAACATTTTTTAATTTTCACTTGAGCATCTTGTCCCAGCGGAATAAAGCTGTCTCCTTGTCGTCTATTTCTAATTATAAGGGGCCATGAAATAGTCTCTGAATTTAGATAGCCTTCCGCAGGAGATGCTGCCAAATAGTCTACATCGTCTTTATTAATATAAGATAATGTAAGAATGCCACAATCACCAGGTAGTTGATATACACCTATACCTGTGGCTTCTATTTCATAATCCTCTACTACAATCTTATTTTCTTTACTGAATAAAAAACCATCTCTTACTTTTCTTAAAGTTGCATTATTGGGCAGACTCAATACAGGCTTCTCTTCTCTGGTAATAATATATTGGTCAATAGCTTCAATATAACGATATTCCAACCCTTTATTTAACCAATTTTGATAGACTTTTAAATACAAACGCTTTCTCAAAGCTTCATCTTCTAAAAAAACTGTTTCTTTTAAAAGCACTGTCTCTTCAGTAAACAAAAGATACTTAGCTATAGCTTCTTTAGTTTTTTTCTCTAAATAGTCATTTTCTACTGTTGCAATCTGACTTAAACGGAAAAGGCTGTCCTCAATTTTATTGTTATAATTTTTTAAGACTGGAATCAGCTCTTGACGAATACGATTTCTTAAAAAATCCATATCATCATTGCTTTTATCTTCCCTATAAACAATGCCATGCTCTATACTATAGTCCTTAATTTCATCCTTAGTTATATTCAAAAGGGGTCTAATTAATAGCCCTCTTTTATAGGCCATACCTTTTAAACCTTTTAAACCACTACCTCTAATTAAATGAATTAACACGGTTTCACTTTGATCTTGAAAATGATGGGCTGTGGCAATTAAATCATAGCCTTCTTGTTTCATAATATTCTTAAAGAAATTATAACGGCAAATTCTGGCACATTCCTCAATAGATTGTTTTTTTTCACAAGCAATAGCTTCAATTAGCATATTATCAGTATAGAAAGGAATTTTTAACTGTTGAGCCACTTCTTTAACTAATTTTTGATCCAAATCGCTTTCCATGCCTCTTAAACCATGATTCAAATGAGAAATGCCAATTTCAATTCCCAGTTTATCTTTATAAGATTTAAATAAATGAAGAAGCACCATAGAATCCAAACCACCAGAAACACCTATGAGTACTCTCTGTTGCTCTTTAATAGCACATAGTTGGATACAATTCTGATAAAAGTTGTCTTTTAACAATGGAAACGCCCTCTTCACATTTTCTTTCACTTAATCCTTTAAATTATATCATATTATCTTCAATAAACAAAGGTAATTGTATTAAAAAGAAACCACTTATATTACCATTCTTACAAGGAAAATATGGATTTTATTCTTCACTTTATAAAGATAAGGCAGCCAAATTGGCTGCCTTATCTTTATAAAGAAGTTTGATTAGGTAAATGCAATTTAAATTAGGAGCTTTTATGAAAATTATAATATTTTCATTGTACAAGTTTCCTAACGGACAATAAAGTTTCTTTGCAATAATTGCAAATTAATATTCACTTCAACTTATCTGACTTTATTATATACCCTAAAACATTAAATGTAAACAGAATTCTGATGTAAGATAATTAGATTATCCTCAAAAAATCCCTTCCCTATAAGAAAATATCCTAAAAGTCATATTGTTTCCGATAGCTATTGGCAAACTTTTTCTTCAACTGATTTTCGATTATTATTTTCTAATTCACAAATTTCGGAAGTATTGTTTGCAATTTGATGAAAATTTATCAAGTCTTTCATATAATTCCCAATTGGTGACTTTTTCTTGCCCAAAAGCAAACATCTTCTTTAAACTTTAAAACCCCAAGGCAAGGTTTTTCTCCTTCAAGTAATTTAAGTGTTTCTCTTTTAAAAACACTTAAAAATAATTCAACACCACCTATTTCGTCTAAGAAAATAATTTTCTTATTACTGGTCTGGGCCTTTTGAAGAATAGCTAGTCCCTTTTCTTCAAAAACTGCTAATTTCATCTTAAACCCACCATCAGTTTTATCAATAAATATATCCTTATCATTTTTTTCATAATGATTGACTAAAATAGGATTTGAAATTTCTTCAATATCCCGTAAGGCAAATGCAACGCACCTGCAATCTTTTAAAAGCCTTTGAACACAAAAGCCTCCAAAGCAATCAATATAAGGTTTAATCATTTTAAATAGCAGTGTTGATTTTCCCATTTGTTTTGATCCTTGAAGAAAAAATGCCTCAACATATTAAATCATCCCATTTCTTTTTTATCATCTCAGCAGCAATACTAATGGCAATTTCCCCCGGGGTTTTGCCACCTATTGCTAATCCAATAGGTGTAAAAATACGTTTTATATCACCATAACTAAAGCCCTCTTTCTGCATAAGCCTATCCACATTCTCAACACAAACTGTTACTGAAAAATCTATTCTACTAAGAAAAGGAACTAAATTTTAACAAATATGCCCACCGCCAAAAATAAAGGCTCTATCACAGTTAATAGGTTCACTAAAAAAGTTCTACCCTCATGGTTAATTAACAAAGACCTTCTTTGAACTCTTAAAAAAATGATAAGTCATCTTTCGAATCTCTATCAATAAAAAACAACTTCCATTGACCCTCATCTAAAATCTCTGTTACTAACCATCCATATCTTCTGCTTATACTCTCAATAATTTCCAAAAAAGGGATTCATAGTCTTTACAATTTCCATATTTAGCAGTTTATTGTAGATACAATGATAAATCTTTTCCATCGTTAAACCTCCTTTAGTGCTATTTAAGCAATACTAAACAATTATTATCAATTAAAAATATTTTTGTAATTTTTATTATTGTAAAAAGCAAAAATTGTCATCTTTTACTCTGTTATATAATACAGTTCAGATTATATAGTCAAAAAATATTTTTGTCAATTAAAAAGAATCACCTATTTTCATAGGTGATTCAAAATCTCTACTTTCCTATAAAGACTCACTTAAAAGTAATTGAACTATAAATATACTGCCAACAACTTCTTTTCTCTTGAGAATACAAAACACTGACAAGCACTTTTAATGGATATTTTCTCAAGGGGGTTTTTATATAGTCAAAGATTACATTGGATTTTGCTTGAGAAAGACCAGAAACCTTTTTAAGATATCTAGTTCCTCCTTTAGCTTTTTGTGTTCTTTTTCAAGGCGTTTTATTTCTTATTGTAAGGTTTTCTCTATTCAATATCATTAACAGAACCAGCTACGAGTAGCCAGCCACTGGAATTACGCAGATATAGTTGCCCTTTCCCCATGAGATATCTTCTCCAAAGGCTCTAAAACAATCTGCGCACATACATGCCCATGAGACATGATTCAATAATTTACCATCAATCATGTATTTCTCATCTTCGAACGAGCATTTACATATATCACATTCATCAGGTGCACCATCAAAATATAGATTATTCTTTTTTGCAAAATCCATGTCGACCAGTTCGTCCAGCGGCAATGTAGATGAGCTTCCGTCTATAAAGTTTCCGTGATCTCTCAGCTCAATTTTTGTGTTGATTTGGCGCACTAACTTTTCATTACTCTTTAGATACTCAGTAAAAAGGGTAACTATATCAGTTGGTTCTCAAACTCTCCACTTATCATCACTTAGCTTAAAAAGACAAGGCTTTCATTTGTCTTATCACAGCGGAAAGAACGGTATTGAACTCCCAAATCTTCAATTATGTCGCTATCGCGAGAGTCTTTTCCACCACATGTAGTAGAAAGTAGAAGGGCATTTAAATTGCCATCATAGTATTTATCAAGTATTTGAGGGAAAGTGTTAGCGCTTCGCCATTTTTTCAAGTGCCCCAAAATATATTCTATCGCCATCAGAATTGTGAATAATGATATGATAAGAGGGCAAGTATATAATTCCATTTTCTTTTGTTGTTGCAAAGTAGACTGTGAACACCCCGGTACAGGGATTGAAAATTGATACCTTAATTTCTGAGTTTAGAAACTCATCTTGAATATCTTCAATAATTCCAATTATATGAGTCTTCCATACAGGGTTTTCAGACAAACAAGAAGCTATTTCATTTTTGAGGATTTTAACATGTGCCACATTATTGACAAAAATTGTTTTTTGAACTTTTGCCCAGTAGAACCATCTTCACCCAGTAATTCAGAAATAATAACTTTATCTTTCAATAAGGTATTCCTTGCAAACGAACAATGCCGAAGTATGTTAAGAATTTTGCAGTTTCGTGAATCAACAATTTTTCCAAATTTAGCAGCATATCCTATTTCATGATAATCACTTTTGGGGCAAGGTTCCATCGCACTTACGCTTTCATGGAGATAGCATAGCGCTTCCTTATCCTCCATATCAGAAAGAATCTCCTGAAATTCTGCCATTACATCCTGGTTCTGATTAAGTATTCGCAAATATTTTTCTTTTTGTAAGCGTTGTGCCCCAGTATACGCAATATATTCATGTACAGGTATTTCTGGAAATGATAATACTTCGGACTCATCAATTCCAGTCATTTGAGCAACAGATTTGCGCATCATAGCTTTTCGTTCTTCAGTACTCAATTCATTTTGAAAATGAAGTCTGACTAAAACATAATCATGAATATCTTTTTCTTGATACGCTTTTTGAATTGAGCGAACCCCGTCCTCCAGCGCAGTTATATCGCTATACCAGTACAGATCATGCCATGGAGAAATAAAACGCCCTTGTGCAGTATGCAACAGCTTAACAGGCATGCAAAGAAATCCGAACCATCATCTGATACAATTATTTTATACCCTTGCAATGGAATTGTTGTATCTTCAGAAAACCGAGAAAAAGGTACTAACAATTCACCCCATTCTGTGGATGCAATAATAACATGAATCTCCGCATCCTTTACTCCAAAATGTTGTTTTATACTCTCAACGTACTTGTTGACCTCATGCAATGCCTCACGAGAAGCAGAATTGCTCCGCTTTATTTCTATTATAACATGTTCGCCAAATTCGTTCTTCGCATAGAGATCAACAAATCCCCTTGTGCCAAATTTATTAGGTATATACTGTTCTTTTTGAGAAGAGTCAAGCCCGGCTTGAGCTTGTTTATATTTAATGAAATAAGATCGCGCAAATCTGATTCTTTCAAATTGCATCCCTCCAAAAAATTCAATTACAAATATTATATCATATACAAATATTTTCTTGTAGATGTATTTTTCTTATGAATGTTAAATATAATGAAGAATCCTATGTTAAAAATATGGACATAGGAGCCCAGAGAAGTTCTATTAGATGTTGATACAATTGATTTATTGTCGAAAGTGCAATAATAGCATGATTGGTTTTAATGATGATTTTTTTATTCTTGAAAATACTAATACCCTTTCAACAACGATGGCAAGTAAAATTTACGCTAATCATATTGATAAATCTGATATGAAATATGAAAAACTAAGATTCATGATTTCAGACATAGTCATATTTCATTTTAAATAAACATAGGTATTGATGTATTTCAGATTACTAAGCGCGTAGGATACTCAAATGCTGAAGTGATATTCAAAATTTACGGTCATCTATGCCCTGACAAAGAAAGGTATAACTTTTTCATTCTGATTTCAGCTTCAATTAATTTTTTTAATTTATATTCATACTTTTAGGAAATATTTTAAGATATAATTGAAACACAAAAAAATTCCCATTTAATAAAATTAAATAGGAATTTAACTTTTGTTTTGGTAGCGATGGCAGGACTCGAACCTGCGACACTACGGGTATGAGCCGTATACTCTAACCGCCTGAGCTACATCGCCAAATATCATTCTCATACCCTACTATATTACAAAAGAAGTGCGTACATGTCAAGATGTTTAACGCTTCTTTTTCTTTTTTCTTGTTAAATCTTTATTTCTTTTAACGTCCAGTTGAATTTCCTCACTATTTTTCATAAAACGAGCAAGCTTATCTTCAAATGTTTCTTCTTTACTCTCTGGCATTTTTCGTCTTGGAGGTGCTGTTGGTCGCTCCCTTTGCTCTCCTGCTTGGGCTTGTTTTATAGATAATGCAATCTTACCATTATTTTCAATCTTAAGGACCTTCACCTTAACCGTATCACCTACCTTAAAAATATCATTAATATCCTTAACATAGCTTTGTGCAACCTCTGAAATATGCACAAGTCCAGTAGTGTTGCCACCCATCTTTACAAAAGCACCAAAGTTAGTGATTCCTGTAATAACGCCATCTAGAATTTCACCTTCTGTTGGCTGAATCTTATTTTGTTCCATTTTTCCTCCATTTAACTAGTTATTATATTTATTGTTCCTTTAATACAAGGACTTTTTCACCTGGTTTTAACAATCCTAAAGCTTTCTTAGTTTCGTGTTCAAGAACTTCCGGACTATCAATTTGACTCTTCTTCGTCAATAATTCTTGTTTTTCTCTATAGAGCGCTTCTATTTGATCCCCAATTGCTTTATTAGCATTATAAATTTGCACACTCTCATAAACTCCCTTTCCAATATTAAAAAATAAAAAAATAAGAACAGCACTAATAGCAACAATTGCAATGGTTTGATTACGCTGCCTTTTGTCCATTTGTCGCTTCGGTTTTTGAAGGAGTTCTCTTTTTCCTCTCTTGATTTTCATAATTCCCCCTAGTAAGTCTCACATACCTTCATTATATACAAATACCCATTGCTCGTCAAAACAAATCTCTATATTCCATAGAACTTTTCAGCATTACCACCTAGTATATTAACCATTTCCTCATTTGTTAGCCCTGTTTTTGCGAAATAGGATTCATAGCGCTTAATAGACACCAATGGACAATCACTACCAAAAACTACTTTATCCAAAATGCCAATAGTTTTTAAAACCTGAAAAACAGCTGGCTCATATAAGAAAACAGCAACAGCTGTATCATAATAGAGATTTTTCAAATCCTTTTTCATTTCTTTCGTCAGCTCATAAAAAGGAAGCCCTCCACCTAAGTGAGCCGTTACAATTTTATTATCAGGAAAATACATAGCTATAGTAGCTATTTCTACAGGATTTACATTTACTTTCCCTGGATAGTAATGACCTACTGGTTCATTACTATGAATATTCACAACTAAATTTTTAGATTTACAAAAATCCATTAATGGCTCTAAGTCCTTTTTATTATAAGGATCAATATGTTGTCCTGATAAGAAAAGCTCACCGACACCTGCTAAACCTGCTTCATAAGACCTCCTGGCCTCCAAAATGGCACCTGGGGCTTTAGGCGAGATAGCCATATGACCAATGAGGCGACGGGGGTACTTTTTAACCATTTCAATAGTATAGTCATTAACGTACTTACATAAACCTAAATCGTTAAAAGAAAAACCAAAACAAATACCCTTATCAAAATCTCCTTCATCTAAATTATAGATTAAATCTTCAGCAGTGGCATAACGATTGTTCTTAGTACCTGCTAGGAGAGCCCAATAAGGTTCTTTATCAAATATTTTCTTGTAGTCCCTGATTAAACCAGGTGGTGTTAAGTGCATATGGCAATCAATCTTTTTCATAACTATTCTTCATCCATTTTATTCACACTGACTAAGTCATAAAGAATGCCAACATCCTCTTTTTTTTACAACTTCTTTAATATCAGTCACTTTAACTATGGTTTTTCTGCAACCATAAATAATGGCAATTTGATCATCAATTTTCACTTCATAGCTTGCCTTAATTGATTTATTATTGACTAAAACTTTGCCATGATCACAAAGCTCTTTGCCTACACTTCTTCTTTTTACTAAACGAGTTATTTTTAAATATTTATCAATTCTCATAATTCTTCTTTTGAAATAAGACCGGGATACCCCGGTCTTATTCATTTTCCTTTTTTAATTCTAAGCTTCTTTAAGGTGTTTTACTTCTTTACAGCATCTTTTAATACTTTACCAGCTTTAAATGCTGGAACTTTTGAAGCTGGAATTTGCATAGGTTCTTTTGTTTTTGGGTTGTGCCCTGTACGAGCAGCTCTTTCTCTAACTTCGAAAGTACCAAATCCAACGAGTTGAACCTTTTCTCCCTTTTTAAGGCTGTCTTTAATCCCTTGGAATACTGCTGATACAGCTTTTTCAGCATCTTTTTTAGATAAGCCAGTACTGTCTGCAACTACACCTACTAAATCTCCTTTATTCATCTGAGTCCCTCCTTATTTTAACTATGTTCAATGTATTTGTCTTTACTTTTATTAATTGTACACAATCTCTTTTATTTTTGCAAGTATTTCTTTTGATTTCATAATGCCGCTTATTTCTTACTTACTAGTAGTAAAAGTCATTTTTCTTTCTATCTTTGCATTTTCTAAAAGGCTAGTCATATATGCTGTATAGCGTTCTTCTCTTTGGGTACTGTAAATATCATCTTCAACAGAACTTTTTAAATCAGCATAACTATCTTTTACATCATTTGCTTTAATAACATGGTAACCATAGTCTGTTTTAACAGGTACTTTAGTGTATTCCCCTTTATTTAAAACTACTACAGCAGCTGTAAAGGGCTCTACAAAAGGTGACTTAGCCTTACTAACAAATTCACCTAAATTCCCCCATTGATTTGACGCTAACATCATTATTAAATTCATTCGATAAAGCTACAAAGTCTTCTCCTGCATCTAAGCGAGCAATTATAGACGCAGCTTTAGCTTTTGCATCTTCATCTGTTGAAGCATCAGCGCTACTAATTAATATATGGCTTGGTTCCACTTGCTTATATTTTCCTGGATCAGTAGCAAAAGCAGCCTTTACAGCCGCTTCATCAATAGGCACGCTATCAACAACTACAGTTCTATACCATTTCATGTATGAAATTTGATCTATATATGATTTAGTCACTTCTTCAGGATAGCCTTTTCAGCTAATAAATTAAGATAAGCCTCTCTGCTACAAAAGGATGCTGCCTTCTTTATCAATTTCTCTATTAGCCTCTTCCATAGTTACAACAATATTATGTTTTACATAATCTTGATTTAATATTTTCTGACTGATTAAACGTTCATATAATTGCTCTTTGGTTTTTTCATAAACAACTTGACCATTGGTTTCTCCCAATTGAGTTGTTTTAGCATCTAATTCCTTCTTGAAAATATCTTCCCCATTAACAACAGCAATTACTTTACTATCATTTTGGCATCCTGTTAAAAAGAGAGCGCCTATTAGTAAAACACCCATTATACCTTTTAACCAATTTTTCAATCTGTCCCCTCTTTTAGTCACCTTGATTCTCTATGACAAGCTTATCCAACATTTCAAGAAATGATAATAAGCTTTCTCCACTTACTGTATCTATTGTATAGTATATTACAATTTTATCTTTCTCTTCATAAGTAATCTGTTTTTTATGTGTGTTTTTGATGATTTTAGCTAAGCCCATAGTTATGTTATTATTTTTAAAAGTAAACACAAGACCTTTCATATTCTTGCCTATTTTTTCAATTTTCAAACGAGCAGCTAAAAGTCTTATATGGGCTACTAAAAACAAGTGATTCACCACATCAGGCAATGGCCCAAAACGATCAATAATCTCTTCTCTTAAACTCCCTAAAGATTCTTCATCATCAATATTAGCCATTTTTTTATAAAGTGCCACTTTAACATTAGGAATTGGTACATACTCATCAGGTAGATAGGCTTCAATATCCATTGGCAGAACAAGGGGTTCTCCTCTAACAGGTTCCTCAGACACCTCACCTGATAAACGCCTTGCCTCTTCATCTAAAATCTTACAATAGAGATCAAATCCTACTGAAAGCATATGACCATGTTGCTCTTTTCCTAATAGATTACCTGCACCTCTAATTTCTAAATCAAGCATAGCAATTTTAAAACCTGAGCCAAGCTCTGTCAACTCCTTAATTGCCTGTAGACGTTTTATAGCATTATCACTTAAGTTTTTTTGACTATGAAACATAAAGTAAGCCGAAGCCACTTTATTTGAACGGCCGATTCTACCTTTAATTTGGTAAATTTGAGAAAGACCTAACATATCAGCATTTTCTATTATTAATGTATTGGCATTTTTTATATTTAAACCATTTTCAATTAGTGTCGTGCAAAGCAATACATCGACACGGCCTTCAAAAAAATCCAACATATTCTTTTCTAATGTTTTTTCATCCATTTGGCCATGAGCAATTGCAATACTCACTTCTGGTACAATACTTTGTAAAGTCCGCTTTTTATCTTCAATATTCTTTACAGTATTATACAGATAATAAATCTGCCCATTTCGTTGTTTTTCTTTAAGAATACTATTCCTAATAACACTGTCATCATGAGCTAAAACATATGTTTGAACAGGATAGCGCTCCTTTGGAGCAGTCTCAATAACACTTAAATCACGAGCACCAGCTAAAGCCATATGGAGGGTCCTCGGAATGGGTGTGGCAGAAAGTGCTAGGGAATCAATATTGTTTTTCAGAGCTTTTAAACGCTCTTTATGAGTTACACCAAACTTCTGTTCCTCATCAACAATTAACAGTCCCAAATCCTTAAATACTACACCTTTAGACAACAAACGATGGGTACCAATTAAAATATCAATTTGACCCTTAGCCAAATCCTCAATAACTTCTTTTTGTTTTTGCTTCGATACAAAACGATTTAAAAGTCCTATATGCATAGGGAAATCTTGAAACCGTCTTATAAAGGTTTCATAGTGTTGCTGTGATAAAACTGTAGTCGGGGATAAAAGTACAACTTGCTTCCCTTCAATAGCTGCCTTAAAAGCAGCCCGTAAAGCAACTTCCGTTTTGCCATAACCTACATCTCCAATAACAATGCGATCCATAGGTGTTGTTTTTTCCATATCCCCCTTAACGTCTATAATAGCCTTCATCTGGTCTTCTGTTTCCTCATAGGGAAATGTATCTTCAAATGCCATTTGCCAAGGAGTATCTTTTGAAAAAGCATAACCTACTGCCATTTTTCTTTCAGAATAAAGTTTCAATAAATCTTTAGCCGTCTCACTAACAGCTACACGAACCTGTTCTTTGGTTTTTTCCCAATCATTGGCTCCTAAACTAGAAAGTCGTGGATGATGCTCTTCCCCTCCAATATATTTTTCAATTGCTTCAATATTATCTACAGGAATAAACAATCTTCCTGTACCTGAAAATACTAATTTTAAATAGTCTTTGCAAATACCTAATACTTCTTTAGATTCAATGCCATCATATTGAGCAATACCATATTCTTCATGGACTATATAGTCTCCTAATTTAATATCAATAAAAGGATCTAATTTTTTCTTTTTCTCTTTTTTCTTCTTTTTAGAACCACTTTTAACTTGACCAAAAATTGTTTTCTCACTAATACAAACTACATTTAGCCTTGGTAATCTAAAACTCTCTCCTAAATAGCCTTTTTCAATGTGGATTTTCTCTCCTACTAAGCCATGGCTTCTGAGCAACTTTTCTAAACTTTTCTTCTTATTGTCGTCTGTAGCAAAAAGGTATATTGTATCCTCATTTCTCATATAGTTTATAATTTCCTTAACAAAGAAATCCATTTCCCCTAAAAAAGATGGAATTAAAGATTTCTCCCAGCGTACAAATGTTCCAAATTGTAGGGCTGTTTCTTTATAGTAAAAAAGATAGGAAAAAACTTTATGCCAATCTTTAAATAATCTGAAAAAATCTTCTTTAAAGTATGTTTCACCTTGAATGGGATGAATTAAACCTTCCTCAATACCTTCAGCTATGGTTTCTTCATTTTCTCTTAAGAATATAGCTTGGTTGGTTTTAATAGTTTCATACTCTCTAAAGAGAAGGGTTGGTTTTTTCTTACTATAGTCTGTTAAAGATACTAATTCCTCAAAAAAAGCAGGGAAAAAGCGTTCCTTCTCTTCTGAATAGATACCATCTTCCATAGTCTCTATTTCTTCACGTAAAGCACCATAAGTATATTCTTTTAAAGTTTTAATAGCTACTTTTACATTACCATTTTGAAGGGGCAAATCTGTTGTTGAAAAAATTTCTACTTTCTTAATTTCTTCAATAGTTCGCTGATTTTCTAAATCAAAATGCTTAATTTTTTCAATTTCCTCATCAAAAAAATCAACCCGTATAGGATAATCATCTGTTGGCACAAAAATATCAACAATATCCCCTCTTACACTAAACTGAGCCTTATTTTCAACTAAAGGTTCTTTCCTATAGCCTAAATAGACTAATCGCTCTATTAGTGTATCCCGTTTAATAGACTCCCCTATTTTAAGGGTGAATACATCTTTTAAAAACAGCTCTGTAGGAATATATTTATCAGATAAAGCTTCTTCTGTTAGTAAGAGAATATCAATTTTACCTTCTAATAAATTTTTTAAGATTCTTAAACGTTCATCTTTAATATCTCTACTTTTAAGATAAGTGCGATAAGGCAATAACTGTCTTTTTGGTAAAAAAGCAACTTTTTTCCCTAGCCATTGTTCTAAATCGGCAAAAAGTAATTCCCCTTCTTGTTGATCAGTTACCACAAAAAGTGGTTTTTTGAGTTTCTTTCTCAAAGCCATATAAAATAAGGCTTCATTACTTGAAGAAAGACCAAAACAGCCAACACTGTTCTCGCCATTATTAAATGCCTCTTCTATGCGCTCTATTTCATTGGTATTTTCCAGTAGCTCAACTAGATTCTTAATCATTACCTATTTCCCATTCTTCTCATTCATAGTTTTTTCAATTCCCTCTTTAATAAAGAATAAAACCCCATCAATAGACCTTTTAATCACTTCATTAACTGCCTTTTGTTCTTCGTTTGAAAAAGCACTTAGAACATAATCTTTACCATTCCGCTCAGGCGGTCTTTTACCAATGCCAATTTTTAAACGAGGAATTTCTTTAGTGCCTAGACATTCAATAATATTGCCCATACCTTTTTGACCACCAGAACTACCTTTCTTTTTAAAACGGCTTTCACCAATAGCTAAATCCATATCATCATAAACTACTAAAATATTCTCTTCTGTAATACTGTAGTAATTAACTACTTTGTCAGTAGCTTCTCCACTTAAATTCATATAGGTGCTGGGTTTTAGAAAAAACACTTTTTCCCCACCTATCTGCGCTACGCCTAGGTCCCCTTTAAATTTACTTTCTTCTTTAAAAGAAAAATCCCAAGCTTCACTTAAAGCATTTAACATCATAAATCCAATGTTATGCCTAGTATTTGCATATTCTCTTCCAATATTTCCCAATCCTACAATAAGCTTCATATTTTCTCCTCTTAGACAAACTAGAACAACCTCATCTCCACAGAAGATGAGGGCTGTTCTAACTATAAATACGTCTTTTTTATTTAATTAATTCACTTACGCTTCTATCATCATAAATACAAGCAATTGCACGGGCTATAAATGGTGCAACTGAAAGTACTTTGAGTTTGCTAACCAGTTTTTCAGGTGGTAAAGCAATTGTATTGGTAACAACAACTTCATCTAAAACAGAATCCATAATTTTCTCAATAGCTGGACCAGATAGCACCGGATGTGTACAGCAAGCTCTCACTGTTTTAGCGCCAAACTTCTTCAGAAGTTCTGCTCCCTTTGTAATGGTTCCAGCTGTATCAATCATATCATCAACCATAATACAATCTTTGCCTTCTACATCACCTAATACATTTAGTACTTCGGCTACATTGGCTTTTGGTCTTCTTTTTTCAATAATTGCAAATTCCGCACCAATGCGATTTGCTATATTTCTGGCTCTTGTTACCCCACCTAAATCCGGTGATACAACACAAGCATTTTTAAGCTTTAAGGCTCTATAATGTTTTGCTAATATAAATGCACCTGGTAGGTGGTCAAAAGGAATGTCAAAAAAACCTTGGATAGCATTGGCATGTAAATCAATTGATAAAATACGTCTTGCTCCTGCTGCTACCAATAAGTTTGCTACTAATTTTGCTGTAATCGGATCCCTAGCTTTCGACTTTCTTTCCTGTCTAGCATAACCATAATATGGCATTACTACAGTAATTCTACGAGCGGATGCTCTGCGAATTGCATCTGTTAAAATCAATAATTCCATTAAATGTTCATTTACTGGCTGAGAGGTAGGCTGAACAATAAAAACATCTGCCCCTCTTACACTTTCGCCAATCTGAAGAGAAGTTTCCCCATCGCTAAAACGTCCTACTACTGATTTGCCTAATGGTAAATCTAAACATTCTGCTATATCTTTTGCCAACTCAGGATTTGCATTCCCTGTAAAAATTTTTACATTTTTATACATTCTAAAGAGCCTCCTATATTATTTCTTATTCCAATCCTCAATATTCTTTTGTCTGCTTCTAGCAATGCTTAAACTTCTGCTTGGCACATCTTTAGTAATTGTTGAACCTGCTCCTACATAGGCTGCTTCACCAATGACTATTGGTGCCACTAAGTTTGTATTACTACCAACAAATGCTCCATTCTCAATAATAGTTTCATATTTAAACTCACCATCATAGTTACAAGTAATGGTGCCTGCTCCAATATTTACTTTTTCTCCAACTTTACTATCTCCAATATAGCTGTGGTGTGGAATTTTAGAACCATTGCCTACTTTGGTTTTCTTAAGTTCAACAAAGTCTCCAACTTTTACACAATTTCCTAAATGACTACCCGGACGAATATAAGCAAAAGGTCCAATTAAGCAACCATCTCCAATTTTGCTATCTAGTAAAATTGACTCGCATATGTCAGCGCTTTCACCAACTATACAATTCTCAATTGTTGAATTATTGCCAACAATAGTATTCTTGCCAATGCTGGTTTTGCCTTCTAAATGCACATTGGTACCAATAATAACATCCTTATCTAAAATAACTTGAGACCCAATATAAGCAGTGTTTGGATCTTCTAAAGTTACTCCTTTTTCCATCCAAATACAATTAATATGGTCTCTAAGCATTTTAGCAGCTTCTGCTAATTGTACCCTATTATTAATACCTTTAATTTCAGTTTCATCATCCAGTGTATAAACACCTACATTTTTATCCTCAGACTTCATAATTTCTAAAACATCAGTTAAGTAAAACTCACCTTGAGCATTATCTGTATCTAAGTCAAGTAAAGCTTTTTCCAGAGCACCTTTTTCAAATAAATAGGTACCTGAGTTAACTTCCTTAATTTTTCTTTCTTCTAAAGTAGCATCTTTTTCTTCTACAATAAGACTAAAAGCACCTGTCTCATCCTTACAAATTCTACCGTAACCTGTACTGTCTTCCAAAATAGCAGTTAATACAGTAGCACTTCTGTTTTCAGCTAAGTGCTCTTCTTTCATTTTTTCTAAAGTCTCTTTTTGCAATAAAGGGGTATCACCACATAATACAAAAACAGTTTCTTCGTCCTTAATTTCTTTCAATCCCCACTTTACAGCATCTCCTGTTCCCAATTGCTGTTTTTGCCAAGCATAGGAAACAGATTTCTTAAAATAGTCTTGAACTTTTTCACCTTCATGACCAATAACCACTACTGGCTTAGTATCAATTAAAGGCTCAACATTTTCCCTAACATATTCAATAAGGGGTTTATTCATAATACAATGAAGCACTTTAGGCAAATCAGAATTCATTCTGGTTCCTTTGCCTGCTCCTAAAATAATTGCTCCTGTTTTCATTTATTCCTCCTTTAATTTTATCAATCTATGTATACATTTGTAACAAATATTAAGAATCAATAAAAGTAACATATTCTCCGAAGATATCTTTAATTTTATCCTCTACAGAAACTTCTTTTTTAACTTCTGCTACCTGAAACTGAAGCACTACTTTCATAGGTTTTCCTGCCACTTGACTTAAAATTGCTTCTGCATTAGCCCTATGCTTATCCGTCTCGCCCCGTTCCTTATGAAAAGTGTACTTCTCATCATAAGCTATAAACAACTTATTGTCTTCTATGGCTACAGCTTCTCCTTCTACATAGAACGGATAGCTTAATGGTTTAGCCTTCTTAAAAGCTTCTAAAAAGCTTTCCCAGAGGGCAATTACATCACCTTCTACAATAACTGCCTCACTTACTGGCTCTGTCATAACAACAATTGCTTCCTCAACCTCTTCTTCTACAAATTCAGCCTCAATAGGTCTTTCCTCAATAGTCACTTCAGTAGATCCCTCAACTGCTTCCACTGCTGTTTCTACCTTTACAGGAGAAATAGGTTCAGCATTAACCTCTGGCACAATAGACTTCTCCACAATTATAGTTCCCTCTTTTTTAGGTTCAACACTTGCCTTAATCTCTTCCCCTAATTCACTAGAAACACCTTTCACTAAAGTTACTTCTAATAGAATATCTGGATGGGTACTGTACTTTAATTGGCTCTCTAACTCACCTAAAGTATAAACCCACTTTAACAAATCTTTTTTACTAAATAAATTACCAATTTCTTGATACTTAATAATGGCTTCCTCAGAAGCCATAATATAATTTGAAGCATCCTTAACTGTTTTTAATAAAAGCATATTTTTAAAAGCTTCCATTAAATCTTTCAATAATTGGCCGATGCTTTTTCCTTTTTCTTTTAAAAGCTCATATTCTCTAATAGTTTCAGATAGAGCTCCTCCACCAATGGTTTTTAATAGATTCATTAATGTTTCATCATCTACAATACCAGAAACTGCTGCTACTTGTTCGCCAGTAATAGTACCATCAGAAGAAGTAATACACTGATCCAACAAGCTTATGCCATCTCTTAAACCACCACCAGCAAGCTTTGTCATTAAATTTAAAGCTTCTTCAGTAATTTCCGCTCCTGAATCTTCACCAATCATTTTAAGATGATTTTTCAAAATATCGTTAGGTATTTTATGAAAATCAAAACGCTGGCATCTTGAAAGAATAGTCAAAGGAATCTTTTGAGGTTCTGTAGTTGCTAAAATAAACACTACATGACCAGGTGGCTCTTCTAAAGTTTTCAAAAGAGCATTAAAAGCTTCGCCTGTCAACATATGAACCTCATCAATAATATAAACTTTAACTTTACCTTCTACAGGATGAAACTTAATTTTTTCTCTTAAGTCTCTAATCTCATCAATACCTCTATTAGAAGCCGCATCAATCTCAATAATATCCATAAAAATATCTTCGTTAATTTTGACACAATTCTCACATTGATTACATGGCTCTCCATCCTGTATATTCAAGCAATTAACTGCTTTAGCAAGGAGTTTAGCCGTACTGGTCTTCCCAGTACCACGAACACCTGAAAAAAGATAAGCATGGCTAACCCGTTCTTTAGTCAAGGCATTTTTAAGTGTTCTTACTATGGCATCCTGACCAACTAACCCTTTGAAATCCACTGGTCTCCATTTTCTATATAAGGCTAAATAACTCATGGTTCCTCCTGATTTTTTCACTACTATAATTGTACTATAAAACAAGTTGTTAGACTAGTATTAATAACCAAAGTATTGATGGTAGAAAAAAGTGTTTATTAAAGTTACAATTAAGCTTAAGCTAGACAATATTAGCTGAAATATTTAATGGAAATCATTTATCTGCACAAAAACGCTACACTCGAAAACCAACAAAAGTAATTATGGTGATAATAAATACTAGAAAAAGCCTTAAACATTTATAATGATATAAGGCTTTTAGAAAAAATCTCTCCATTATTCAATTAAGTAAATCAAGTAAGTTTTGCTAATAATTTCTTAAATCAAAACAAATTCCTTCTATATCAGATACATTAACTACAATTTAGTATTCCCATCAGAAGAAAACATGTATGTTAATGTATCTGCAAAACTTTCTCCTGCTAAGTCCCCTTGATTTTTTAAAGTAACAGTTGCTATAAGTTCAGGATAGTCTTTTGTTAAAGCATAAAAAATTCCATTTGGCATTATCTGGTTTTATCTCCTTATCTCCAGTACCAGAATTAACATCAAAGCTAATTTTATTATCTACGGAAAAAGCTCCACCAGAATATCATACGGAATATGTTACAAATTTTGAATTTGTATTGGCACTTATTAACTTAAAACCATTATCTGACCTAACTTTTACTGCTATTTTTAAATGTTCATAATCGGAAGGCAGCATATTGTTATTAGGTACAATTTTTATTGGAGATGTTGCTGTTCGATTAGTGAGATTTAAATTAATATTTTTATCAATCATTATACTCCATGAAGTAGGAACAATGACATCTGTTGTAGGCGATATATTTCCTGCTAAATCTGTATTGCTGACACTCACCGAATCATTTTCTTGTAGCTTATCTACAATGATAGAAAAATTCCCATCTGCATCTGTTGTGCATGAATAGGGCTTTTCTTTTGTAGTCCCTTTATTCACAATAATATTAATTACTGTTTTGGCTTCTCCATTACCATTTATGACCACTTCCGCCCCCCCATTAATTTGATTAACTATGGGTGCTGGTGGTGCTGTTAAATCATGCATTAATGGTTGTATGGCAGTTCCCGAAAAACGTCTGCTTTGGCCAGCTATTTGTATAGATGTATCAAATGAAAAACTGACAGAATTTGTGTCTTTTGTTAAATTGTTCCATGTAATATCATTTCCATCTACTGTGTATTCTCCTGCTAATGATGGGTCGGGAAGAACTAGCTCCCCTAATGCATTAATAGGAGATGTTAAAATAAATGTAGATCCAACTAACTCTTTAGCCGGAAGAGTAATTTTTTGATCAAGCATATCATAATCACCTATTAATAGTTTCCACTTTACCAAGTTGTTAAAAGAAACAGGAATGCTTCCTATTTGATTATCGGAAAAATCAAGGTGTTCTAAATTAACCAAATCACCTATAAAATCAGGTAATGTTGTTAAACGGTTATAACTTAGATTTAGCAACCTTAACTTAGTTAAATTCCTAATAGAATCTGGTAACACTGTTAAAGAATTGTTAGAAACACTTATAATCGTTAAATTGGACCATGTTCCTATTGTTGATGGCAATGAAGACAAATTACAGTAGCTTATGTTTAAAATCGAAAGATTAGTCCATTCTCCCTCAGGTAATGCTTGCAATTCAGGATTATTAGCTAAAACTACAAAAACAAATTTGATAAATTTTTCATAGAATCAGGCAATGTTTTTAGTTGATTATTTGTGAGTATAAGATTTGATAGTTTCAATAAACTACCTATCGAATCAGGAAGTGTTGTCAAATCATTACTAAATAAATCTAAACGAGCAAGATTAGCAAAAATTTCTATCCCGCTAATATCAGTTAATTCACTGTTCCTTAATGGCAAGTCTGTACACTTCGATATTATATCATCTGTAATCTCACTATCTGCTCCCCTATTAAATCGAGCTGCAATTACTTCAGCAGTATGTCTGTTAGGAAACTGTTGAGCAAATGTCACTGATGTTTGGCTGACAGCATTTATTGGCTCATTGTCAGTAGATATAGCACAGTCAGGAACAGCTTGACTTATTGTTTGTAATTTAGCAAACAAAGAGTTTGAGACACACATATTTAGCAAAACACTTAAAATCAACACGCTTGTTATAAGCTTTTTCATTTGTTTTTCTCCCTAACATCCAAAATGGTATTTGTATTCAAAATTAAGCAAATAAATATTAATATATAAAAACGTTACTATATTATTGCAAAACTCTTTTAAATTCTTAATTCAATAATTGATACATGCCATGCCCAATATAGCACAATAATTTTTATATTTACTTTACATCTTGCATAATATCATTTTTATTAAATCTACTAAATAATTAGCAAATAATTTAACTATCAATATTAGTAAATTTCATAGAAAACTATTTAGATATTTCCGATTGATAAATTAATTATATATTTCTTAAGTATTGTATTGATTTAATAATAGAATAATATTTATTTTCAAAACTTCTTTAATTAAGATATTTTTCTCCACTTACAATAATCTAGTATTCCCATCAGATTTAAAAATATATGTTAGTTTATCTGTAAATGTTTGTGCCCTATTATTTATAGGTCTTTCACCAGGATTAACCAATTCTGCTTGACCATTCATGACTGGTTTATCCTTTATTAATGCATAAGTTATATTAGGTGTAACAATCTCCTTAACATCTGTTCCTTTATTGCATATAACATCACACTCTAGAGCGCAACCGTTATATCTCATAGAATAAGTCGCTGATGATGTATATCCAGTACATTTTAAGTTATAGCCAGATTCAGATTGCACGCTTACTGACACATTCAAATTGCTATATGCACTAAGTGGCAAATTATTTGCACCAACAAGTTCAATTACCGAGCTACCTTTTTGCTCTGATAAATTTAAATTAATTGTTGAATCAACATAAATTGCCTAATCTGCTTCTTTAGGATCTGGTATAGGATCGTAGCTATTAGTATACTTAACAATAGTAGTTGGACTATCAGCTTTAATAAAATTTGTATTACAAAACAAAACACAAATGGTCATAAGTAAACTAAAAACAATTAATATACTTTTTTTGTTTTTACTATATTTCTTTGTTTTTTTCATTTTTTCCTCCACACATTTATAAAGCATAGCCTTTTCTTACAGCTGTAAATTATGCTTATTTTAGCACAGCCTCTTCTTCTATTAATAAATTATTAAATGCCATAAAATCCTCTGATAATGAATTAAATTTCAATATACAATAATTTATCAATCGGAAATATCTAAACAGTTTTCTATAAAATTTTTGTTATTATTCAGCAGAAGCTTCTAATTAATTTTATCTTTTTCAAATAATCATCAATCTATTTTATAATACGTTTAATTGAGCCTCAATCTCAGCACCATTAAGTTCTCTATTTATATCATTAAGATCAAAACAATGCAACTGCAATACAACAGGATATGAACCTTTTTCCATCGTTTTATTAAGTTTAATAGGTGATAGGCTCATATTAGGTGGAACCAATTTACTTTCAAACAAAATCTCTCCTGTTATTTTTTCTTTAAATACAAATTGAAAATAACAAGGATTTCCATCTGGATTAAAAAACTGCATTTAAAATATTACTGCTTTCTTTCATTGAAAAACTATCATACCCAGGAATAATCATTTTCGAATTTTCGGTGTTTTTAGAATGTGCGATTCCACCTGTATATTGTTTAATATTGGCTGTATTCAAAACAATAAATACTAAAAACAAACTTATTAAACTCATCAATAAAATAAAAATGGATATTATAGCTAATTTAAATTTACTTTTTTTAAAAAAATAGCAAAGCTATCGTTCTCCGCAGTTGGAATATAGCCTGCAATCGTGTATTTTTCTCTTTTATAAAAACCTATAGGTTTTACAATAAAGTTACATTGTTCTTGAGCATTAAGTTTACATTCAATACCTTCATCAGATGGAGGTTTTTTATAAAATTCACCAATAATTTTATATGGGATATCTTTATATAAACTTTCAAATTTTTTCTTTTTTATATACTTAAATTTTATTCCATTTTTTTATTATGAAACTCTGATAAATCTTCCACGGTATCATGCTCCTTTTATTTTCGAATCTTGTTTATAAATAAAGCCTCATTAAAATTAATTTAACTAGGTCTATTTTTCTGTAAATATTAGCCCTCCATTCTTAAATAATATTCATCATTGTTTTTCGACATTTTAATATTACACCCATATACATATATATGTCAATAAAAATTTTCAATAAACATGGATATTTTTATTGACATAAAATAGATGTGAGACAAAATAAAATAAAAAATGAAGAGCAACTCCTTTTTTGTTAGAATATAGATACATAACAAACATCAAAAAAGAAGATATAAACCTCTTTCAATATATTAAAAACACTAGGTATTTACCACATGATTACCATGTAGTTAAATATTTCTTTAAAGAAACTCTAGCTAACTTTTAGATTTCTAAGCATAAAATATATAGCACTTCTATTTATCGATGCGTTAAGCTATTAGATGGTCATGAAAGCTCCCTGATTCCTAAATTGTATAAGCCTTTATCACCTAATGCTCATTCTCAAACTCAATCAACTAAATACGAATTGCTGATTTTTGTAGACGCAACCCTAATTTTGAATCTTTAGAAATATCTTCCATGCTTCTTGATTAATTCCTTACTATCAATCCAATTATGGTTTTTACAGATGTTTTAAGCATATCAATAAACACTTAGCTTAAGACTAAAAGAAAAAACGATTTATTAAAAAATTACCATTGCTGCAATATATTCAATGCACTTATAAAATTATAAATAAATCATATTAATTATGACAACAATAAATCCAAACTAAAAGGACTGATTCTTGTCCACTACAGAACTCAGTCCTTCTCAATACCTAAACCTTTTTTATGTTTATTATTTTTTAATGCCTTAAAACTTATTATAAATTTTGGTTTTAAAAACACTATTCCAAAAATTAATTTTATATTTTTCTCTGTTTCAGAGAACTGATAACCAGTATTTGGATTTGTTAAATTAGTCTTTTCTTTTTCCCAACCAACATATACATTGGAAAAGATAAAACTAATATTCACAAAAAAATAATTTGAGATTATTTAAATCAAAACACAATAAAAAATGTTTCCTAAAATATACAGATATTAACAATATCTAGTTTGAACATTGTAATTTTACTTTGTTCAGTTTATGATGTCAAGACAAATAAAAAGTTAAACGATTTCACCACTGCAACAACAATAAATTAAACTTATTATCATTATTTATATTAATTAAATATTTAAATACTTAAATTAAACATTAGCACCTGGCGAAAATATCTATTATCAAATTAGAAGTGCGCCCTAAATGTTGGACAAACAAAGAACGATAGGTTTCATATTTAAAAATACAATAATAAAGAAAACTAGAAGCAATATAAAAGTTCTGAGAAAAGCGTGAATGAAAATGCCAACAACAAAAAAAGGCTGTTCTAACAAAAAATAAAAGATTTGGACAGAATGTCCAATAATAAGAAAAGAAAGTTCTCCTGATAATTAAAAGTATCTGTAATAGAATATATAGGAGAAAAAGCTGTTTTATTTCAAACAACCTGTTCATTTCGGCATACCATCAACTTGATGCAATATACTATAAGGAGCAAAGAAAAAGGTAAGAAACCTATAATAAAAAGAAGATTCTATTATGCAATTATCAATTCTAAATGAAATTTTTTATCACTTCTCTGGAACGTCATTTAAGGTCCAAGTGATGATAGTCTGATAATTTCCCACAGCTGCTACCCCTGGAGCTGTATTTAAACTAATATGGCTATCATTCCAAGTCACTGTCCAACCAACTGATAGCCCCGCTTTTTTTGCTGGAGCTATTTCCACAACCGTTGGAATTGAATTTCCATTTAAGTCAACAGCATCAACATAAAAAGATTCATTAACTGTGGGAGAATATAGAGTAGAAACTGTATTATCTATTGGAGTTACTGTCGGATTAGTTAGCTTAATATTGTTACCAACTAATACACGAACACCATCAGATCTTTTCATTTTTGTAGCTTGGACAGTTACGCTATATCCATCTTTTAATCCTCTATTATCAGCAACAATCAATTGATAGTTATCACTACTTTTTAAAAAAAATTTACAGTTTTTGTTGTACTGCCGCTGGATTAAAAACAAAATTATTAGGAATCGCATTCAATGTTAGCTTACTAGATTTTGATGGAGCGCTTAGAAAAACTTCTTCTTTTCTAACTTCTTCAGCAATTAATGGTGTCCCTAACATCACCAATTCAATCACTAAGCCTAACAATACAAAAATAATTAATCCTTTTTTCATAATATTCTCCTTATTAACAGTTTACGCAATCATCTATTTAGCTAAATCTATCAAATGCGAATTTTTATTAATTAAACTTAAACAAAAGGACTGATTTCTATCTAAATACAGAATTCAGTCCTCTTAAGCCCCTTAATTTTGTGTTATTTCATGTCTAGGCTTATTCTTTAATACTTTTTAATGCCTTAAAACTTATTATAAATCCAGTTCCTAACATCGCTAGTCCAAAAATTAGTATTATATTTTTCCCGGTTTTTGGTAGCTGGTGCCCAACAGTTTGCTGGCTTAATAAATTCGTTTTTTTACTACCATTTAAATTTCCAGTATCTGGGTTTGGATTAGGATTAGGATTAGTTTTTTCCCAAACAGCATATAAAGATACATCAGCCTTTTCCATTGTATAAGACGCTTCATCAGCATATAACTACAGATCCTCCTGGCGTTGTTGCCCAACCCTTAAAAGTATAGCCTGTCCTGGTTGGATCTGTTACGGATTTGCCCAAATCACCTATATTTATCACTTGATTTGCTGGTGAAGTTCCTGTTCCTCCATTTAAATTAAAACTTAAATTAAATGCTGTTTGAGCATTAAAATTCAATTGTACTTTTGCTGTAGTTATTGCATGATCACTATTATTTGGATATAACCCAGTCCCTGCTACTCTAACTTGAGCATATACTGTACCTGACTGTATTATATTTCCACCTTGAACATAATTATTAATATCTACTGGTTGACTATTTGTATCAATATAATTAGTTAAAACTAAATTTAAAGTAGAGGATAATGGAATACTTGTTCCAGATTGATCAATTTTAACTACAGAAGCTAAATTAAGCGACGTAAAATCTGATTCCGTTGAAATATTAAAAGGTTGAACACCATCTAGTAATGACAATTGATTTTGATTTTCATAACTAAATATTACTGGATTTCCATTTACTGTAAGTCCAAAATCATTTAGTGCCTGTTGATAATTTGTTGGCAATAAATTATTTCCTAAAGTCGTTGAACTTAATAAAATTAATTGAGACATTTCTGATGGTAAACTTGCTAATTGATTATTGCTTAAATCTAAAGTTGCTAAATTCGTTAAATTTGAAATAGACGCTGAAATAGTACTGAGTTGATTTGACTTTGCAAACAAATAGTCCAGATTCCCCATCGCAAATAATTCCTCAGGAAGAGTAGTTAAATTATTGTTATCTAATGTTAAAGCTCTCATACGTACAAAATTACCAATTCCTGTTAAATCACTTATTCCACGATTTGATAAGTCTAATGTTACCTCTTGAGACATAGCAGTAGTAAATACACTATTAGTATTTCCTCCTGTATATTTATCTGCTACTGCCTGTGCTAAATTAGCATCTGGAAATGTTTTCGCTATAGTATCTCCAACTGCTGCATTAACTGGTTTGTTTATAAAGCCAAAAGCTAGCATAGATATTGCTAAAATAATTAAAGTTGATAGTGTTATTATTAGGACTTTCATTTAAGAATGTACCCCCTGTTTTTTTATAATTATATCACACAAGCACAATAATATACATATCACATACTAACAAAAAAATTTCATATACTCAAACCAAATAAGAATTAAATCAAAAAAATAAAATCATATTGCTACAAAATACAGAATTTGCTTTATTTAATTTCACTAAATTTTCGCAAATAAATCTAAATTATATTTTAAATCTATCCACAACTATTTTATAATAACACCTAAACACAAAATTAACATTATATTTAGCAATAAGTGTTTAATTAAAGTATTCTTTTCAGATTATGTCTTCCTTTATAATTAAAAAAAATTTTGGACATATACTAAAAAAGTAGACAGGAAAAAGTGAAACATGTTTTAAATAAGTAGACACATAAGAAAGGATAAAATTATGAATAATTACAAGAAATACGATGAAGAATTTAAAAAAAGTATTGTTAATTTACACCAAAACGGTAAAACTCAATCCCAACTTTCTAAAGAATATGGTGTCTCCATGTCTGCTTTACACAAGTGGATTAAACTTTATTCTCAGGTTAGAATTGATGATGATACTATTCTAACCGCTAAGCAGATTAAGGATCTTCAAAAGCGTAATGCTCGACTCTAGGAGGAAAATATCATTTAAAAAAAGCAATTGCCATATTCACGCCTCACTCAGACAAAGATTAATGGCTGTTCATACCCTTCGTTTTCAGCACGCTATCTCTTTTCTTTGTCATGTCCTTAAAGTGAACCGCAGCTCCTATTACAAATACTTTTCGGAAAAACTTTCTCCTAGAACTATTGAGAATTAAAAACTCCGTCAGCTTATTCTCGGAGATTTGTCATCTTACTAAGAGACGTATTGGCCCATCTAAGATTAAGGCTCTTCTTTCCTATGACTATGGCATCAACATCAGTATTGGTAGAGCGAGCCGCCTGATGACTGACATGAATCTTCCTAAAATGCCTACTATCAAACTTCGGTTTATTCATCCGAGGTCTATTCCCAATTTTGATTGCCCTAACTACCTAAATCAAAATTTTAATGTTCCTCAGCCCAATCAAGTCTGGGCTAGTGACATTACCTATATTAATTTAAATGCCTCTTTTGCTTATCTCTGTGTTATTATGGATTTATTTTCTCGTAAAATTATTGCTTGGAAGCTCTCTCTTAAAATTGATACTTCTCTTGTTAAGGATACTTTTATCAAAGCCTTTTATTCTCAAAAACCTTCTACTTCTCTTATTTTTCATTCTGACAGAGGTTCCTAATATACTTCTTTTATCTTTAGAAAGCTCCTTGATTCTTTTGGTATCATTCAATCTTTTTCTAAGCTTTCTCATCCTTGGGACAATGCTGTCGTTGAGTCCTTTTTAAATATATGAAAAAAGAAGAAATTCTTCGTAGGTCTTTTTCTTCCTTTGCTCAAATTAAGCTTTCCTGCTTTGAACACATTGAGGGCTTCTACAACCCCCTATACGTCCCCACTCTGCTAATAACATTCTTTCTCCTAATTCCAAAGAAGACTATTTTTTCACTTCTATTAAAACTTAATTTCACTTTTTCTATCTACTCTATTGACATTCTTCCAGTCTTTTTTCTCTTCCAAAGTCTTACCTCTTTCTAATTTCCTCTAGTCGTTCTTGTATTTTTTTAAAATCCTCCCAAACTGGTCTTTTTTTACCAGGGTCTCTCAGTAGAGCTGCTGGGTGAAAAGTACAAATCAAATCTATACCTTGCTCTTTAAACCAATGCCCCCTAACTTTGGTGATTTTACCTTCTTTCCCCAGAAAAAACTGGGAAGCCGTTCCGCCTAAAGCTACAATTATTTCTGGGTTTACTAAAGCTATCTCTGCTTCAACAAATTCTCTACAAGCTTCAACCTCATCTTCTTTGGGAGTTCTATTTTTGGGAGGCCTACATTTTATTATATTTGTAATATAGACGTCTTCTCTTTTAATAGACACTGCTTCTAATATTTTATCTAAAAGTTTTCCTGCTTCTCCAACAAATGGTTCACCTTCTAAATTCTCATTTTCTCCTGGACCCTCTCCAATGAACATTACTTTTGCTTTAGGATTGCCAATGCCAAATACAATATTATTACGGGTTTCACCTAAACAACAATTCTGACATTGTGCACATAGTTCTTTTATTTCATCAAGCACTACTTTATTCTCCTTTTATTTTCTTTATACTATTATATCAAACATAAATGGAAATGACATCCCTAATCGAGATGTCATTTCCATTTTGTTGGTATTATAAATATGTTCCTACTGGATCCAGTGTGTCTGTATAAATCTGGTTTGTTGCCGATACTTGAAAATGAAGGTGATTACCAAAATTTGCGCCAGTATTACCAGCTGTTCCAATAATATCTCCTTTAAAAACGTATTGACCTACTGAAACTTTTAAGCTGTCTAAATGACCATATAATGTAACTAACTTGCTTCCATGATTAATAATAACTTTGTTTCCAAAGCCATCACCATTATCTTCTGCTGCTACAACAATGCCATCATCGGCTGCTAATACAGAAGGATTACTATTCATGGTGCCAATATCTACGCCTTGATGATTAGTTCCCCATCGTGACCCATAAGGACTTGTTATTGTATTAAAACCATCTACTGGCCACTGGAATTTTCCAGAGCCTGTATAAATAAGCTCATTAACAGCAGATTGTAAATCGCCACTGTAGTTTACGAGAGATTGTTTAGATGTTTCGTGCCCTATCTTGGTTTCCCTCAAATGATTTTCTACAGCTGTTTTATCTGCTTTTAATGCCTCATAGGCAGTTGTCTGCTCTTTTAATACAACTTCTTTTTCTGCTACTTCAGTAGTTAATGTTTTCATTTTCTCAGTATCTTCAATTATTGATTTTTGCAATACTCCTTTTTCAACTGCTAAGTCAACATCTTCTTTAATGTTTTTCTTAGCATTATTTAAATTAATATCTGCAACTAAAGGATTATTGCTCAAGCCATCTGCGTTTGCCTTTCTTATTACCTGATAAGCTTCCTTATCTTTTTCTGTCAAGGCCTTAATAGTATCTATTCTTTCAGTGTTTACTTCAACTGTGTTTTTCAAATTAATAAGTGTTTCTTCGATTTCTGCTTTTGTTCTATTAGTGATATCTATTTGGTTTTGAATGACTATTCATTCTTCATTTAATTTACTATACGTTGTTTCTATTGTGACAATTGATTGTCGAAGCGCTCCCATTTCTTCAATTAAACCTTGGGGAGTTAATACCTTTTTAGTTTCCACAACAGGTACTTGTGATTCTTCTGCTTTTATATTATCACTACATAAAAATGATGAAAATATAAAAGTACTTACTAACACTAAAATCCATACCAACTTTAAGGATTTTATTTTTTGCGACAAAACGTTTTGCTACCTCCTCGTGTCTGTCAGGGTATGATTTTTTTTATAGTCAGAGACTATATTTATATTGTACCACATAAATACAATATAGTATGTGTTTTATGTGTTTTTTTACACTAAAAAGCCGCTAGCCAAAATAGCTAACGGCTTAATAATCTTAAATTATAAATAGTTTCTTGGGTTAACAGTGCCTGTGTAAATATCGCCACAATTTGTTACTTGGAAATGCAAGTGAGCACCAAAGCTATTACCTGTATTCCCTACAGTTCCAATAGTTTGTCCTCTACTAACTGATTGTCCTGGACTGACTGATAAGGAACTCATGTGACCATACAATGTCATTAAACCTCCACCATGATTAATAACAACAAAGGTACCAAATCCGCCTCCCCAGCCACCTGCTTCAGCCATTACAACTGTTCCTGATTCTGCTGCAACAATTGGGGTTCCAGCTGGAGCTCCAATATCCATACCTGCATGGAGTGTTCCCCAACGACCACCATATTCACTAATTACCATAGTACTCGATGGCGCAGGCCATGTAAACTGTCCGTTACCAGTATAGTTTGTTGGCCCTCCATAAGTAGCAACAGCTTGATTTAATTTAGCATTAATTTCGGCTAAAGTTGCTTGTTCTGCATTTAGTTGCTGTGAAATAGTTGCTTTTGCAGCTTCAATTTCAGTCTTACTAGCAGATAATTTTTCTTTTTCTACACTTAATGAACCTTTTTTTGTTTCTGCTTCTTTTTTATTATTTTCTAAAGCTACTTTTGATGTTTCTAAGGCTACTTTTTGTTCTTTAAGCCTTTCCCGTTCTTTCTTAACTTCATTAACTTTATTGGTTTCTTTTTCTTTCATGATAGTATAATATTCACTACTATTAATAAAATCAGTTAAGTTCTCAGATTCTAAAATTACAGATGTATAATCAACATCACCATCTTCATAAACCTGTCTTGCCCTATTATAAACATCTTCTTTTTTCTTATCAAACTTTTCTGTAGCTACTTTGACTTCCTGTTCTTTTACTACAATATCTTTTTCGAGTTTAACTTTTTCAGTATATAAAGTTGCAATAGTTGATTCAAGGGTTTTTATTTGCCCCTCAACCTCAGTAACTTTATTAAAAATTTCATCTACTTTTCCTTGAGCTGCTGTAATAGCACTTTTAAATTCTTCAATTTTTGATTCTGCGGCTTTCTTATCGTCCTCTAATCCAGCTGTAATCCCAACAACTGGAACCAAGGAAATTAAAAATAATGCCAAAATACTAAGTGCTAATATTTTTGCTTTTTTCACTTTCATCTAATTCCTCCTGTATTATGGTAAATAGTTTCTTGGATTAACCCCATCATACATATTACCAGTATTACTTACTTGGAAGTGCAAGTGAGCTCCAAAGCTATCACCTGTATTACCAACAGCACCAATATATTGTCCTCTTTCAACAGTTGAGCCAGCAGATGCTCCTACAGAACTCATATGACCATAAAGTGTAATTAAGCCATTTGCATGTTGAATAACTACTTTTCCACCAAAGCCATCGCCTGTAAAGCCAGCAGCTAAAACAACACCTCTATTTGCTGCAACAATTGGTGCTCCATGAGATGCTACAATGTCTAATCCTCTATGCATAGTTCCCCATCTAGGGCCATATTCAGATGTTACAGATCCTGATGCAGGCCAGATAAATCCTGATGATGAAACATTTCCACCACCAGAAGAACCTCCTCCAGTATTGCCACCGCAGCCAGTATTACCTGTGTCTGAGCCACCAGTAGTTCCACCACCACTGGCATTGCCACCACTGTTATTATTAGCGCCAGCGGCTTCTTTTTCTAATGCAGCAATTTGAGCTGCATAACGGGCTTGAGCATCAGCAATTTCAGCATTAATACTAGCAAGTGCAGCTTCTTCAGCATTTAGTTGGCTAGTTTTTGAAGCAACAGCTTCATCAACAATGCTTTTTGAAATCTCTAATTTTTGGTTTTCAACTTCTAAGTTTCCTTGCTCTACAACAGCTTTTTGCTTATTTTCTTCTAAAGCAACTTGCGCAACTTCTAACTCTTTTTTCTGTTCTTCAAGTTTAACCCGTTCTTCCTTAATTTCATTAACCCTTTGGGTTTCTTTTTTCTTAATAATGGAATAGTATTCACTATTGTTAATAAAATCAGTTAAGTCAAATGATGCTAGTACAACAGCAGTATAATCAGTATCACCATCTTCATAAACTTGTCTAGCTCTTTGATAAACATCTGATTTTTTTGCATCAAATGCTGCCTTTGCTACCTCAACTTGTGCTTCTTTTTCCACAATGTTATGCTCTAATATTACTTTTTCATTGTCTAAAGAAGCAATTCTGCCTTTAACTGAATCAATCTGTTTTTGAACAGACTCAACTTTTCCTAAAATTTCATCTGCCTGACCCTTTACAGACTCTAGTTGGCTTCTGAATTGTGCTACTTTAGATTCAGCTGCTTGTTTGTCCTGGTCAAGTGCACCAAAAATACCCTGAATAGGCACTAATGAAACTACAAATAAGCCAAGAATAACCAATGTTAACTTTTGCTTTTTCATGATATTTATTCCCCCCTTGAATAAACAATAGTCTAAACCTTTAAGTATTTTCTTAAAGAAATAGTACTACCAATAATACCAATAATAATACCACTGATGAGTAAACCACTAATAATAATACTAATTTGAATTGGATCATAACCCAATTGTAAAAAACTAATACTAGTTGCCCAGCATGTCATTATATAATAATATGCGCCAAATAGGATTAGTGCTGCTACTATAGCTCCCATAAAACCTAAAAGCAAACCAGTAACTACAAATGGTCCTCTAATAAAGCCATTTGAAGAACCTACATATTTCATAACCATAATTTCTTTACGTTTTGCATAAACAGATAATTTAATTGTTGTAGATATTAAAAATATAGCACTTAAGAATAAGATTACAATAACTACAATACCAACAATTCTAACAGATTCAACCATATTCACTAGCTGGGTAACTAAGTTCTTTGCATAATCTACTTTATAAACTCCTGATATAGACTTTGCTGCATTGCTAATGCCTTCTAAATCCTGAGAGTTAATGGCAGTAATATTATAAGTATATGGCAATGGATTTTCATCACCAAACACTTCTTTCCACTGTTCTTCTCCACCGTATTTTTTACTTGTTTTTTTCATGGCATCTTCCTTAGAAATATATTCTATTGATTCAATACCTGATATTTTCTCTAGTTTTTTACCTACCGCTTGAGCTTGCTCTGACGTGTATGATGTCTCCACAAATACAGCTAATTGAGTTTTATTGCTCTGAGACTCTATAAAAGCACTTGCATTTACAATGAAAACTGCAAAAGCACCTACTACAAATAATGAAATAGCAACTGTTAAAATAGTCGAAAAACTCATTAACTTGTTACGCCCCATTGATTTGAAAGCCTGTCCTATATAATAGAAAATCTTTTTAGGACTCATGTGTGTATTTTCCCCCCTCTTGATCTCTAAGTAATACACCCTTTTTCAATTCAATAACCCTTTTAGAAAGTTGATCTACAATAAAACGGTCATGGGTTGCCATAATGATTGTTGTTCCTATTGAATTAATCTCTTTAAAAATCTCCATAATTTCTACTGCAGTTGAAGGGTCAACATTACCAGATGGCTCATCAGCCAACAATATTTTAGGTGCATTAATTATGGCACGACCAATAGCAATTCTTTGTTGCTCTCCCCCAGATAGTTGTTGAGGATAATGGTCTTTTCTATGTAACATGCCAACTTTCTTTAAAATCTTTGGCACTCTATCAATAATTTCTTTCTTATTGTAGCCTAAGACTTCCATAGCATAGGCAATATTTTCATAACCGGTTCGATCTTCAAGTAAACGAAAGTCCTGCCAAACAACCCCAATATTCTTTCTCAAGGTGTTCAACTCCTTAGTTCTTAACCGGGCAATATTCTTATTGCCAATATAAATATTACCTGAAGTGGTTTTTTCTTCTCTGAATAATAACTTTAAAAATGTTGATTTTCCTGCGCCACTAGGTCCAATTAAAAACACAAATTCTCCTTTGTGAATATTGGTGCTAACGTGATCTAAACCAATGGTTTTATTGCCATAGATTTTAGTCACATTTTCAAGACGCACAATCGCTGGTTGGTTCATAAGTATCAGTCTCTCCCTCTTCTACCTTGTTTTTTCATCAATGCCTTCATAGTACCTTCGTAAATGCATTTTTCTGTTAATCCATATTTTTCAAGTAATGCATCAGGTGAACCTGATTCACCAAAAACATCCTGAACACCAATACTAACTACTGGTACAGGATATTCACGAGCAAGAAGTTCACAAACAGCGCCACCCAATCCCCCTAGAATAGAATGTTCTTCTGCTGTTACAACGCACCCTGTCTTTTTAACAGATGCTAACAAGGTCTCATCATCAAATGGTTTAATCGTTGAAGCATTAATGACTTCTGCATTAATACCTTCAGCTGTCAATTTTTCAGCCACTTTTAAAGCTTTGGCTACCATAATGCCACAAGCTACAATTGTTACAGAATCTCCAGTTTTTAAAATAGGATGTTTGCCAATTTCAAATTTATAATCATTCTCAAACAATACAGGAATTTTAGGTCTGCCAAGACGAACATAAACAGGACCATTGTATTCAACAATAGCCTCAATTACTTTTTCTGTCTCAATACCATCAGCTGGCACAATTACTGTCATATTAGGAATGCTTCTCATAATACTAATATCTTCAATAGCTTCATGGCTTCCACCATCCTCACCTACTGTTAATCCAGAGTGAGTTGCTACAATCTTCACATTTAATTTTGGATAGGCAATGGAATTACGAATAACTTCAAAGCCTCTTCCTGCTGCAAAAATAGCAAAGGTACTAGCAAAAGGAATTTTACCCGTTGTTGCAATACCTGCAGCAATCCCCATTAAGTTTTGTTCTGCTATTCCTACATTAAAGAAATGACTTGGATTTACCTTTTGAAATTCTATTGTTTTAGTAGATTGAGATAAGTCAGCGTCTAAAACAATAATATCATCTCTAGTTCCTAATTTAGCCAATGCATTGCCATAGGCTTCTCTTGTTGCTATTGATTCCATGTTTTCCTCCTACACCAACTCTTCTAAAGCTAAGGCTACTTGTTCTTTATTTGGCGCCTTGCCATGCCAACCAACCTGGTTTTCCATAAAGGAAACACCTTTTCCTTTTATTGTCTTAGCAATAATCATTGTTGGCTTTCCCTTAATGGTTTTTGCTGTTTCAAAAGCTTCTAAAATAGCAGCCATATTATGACCATCTATCATCAGAACACAAAAACCAAAAGAAGCCCATTTATCTTTTAAGGGCCCTACACACATTACTTCGGAACAACGACCATCAATCTGAAGACCATTGTTATCTAAAATGGCTGTTAAATTATCTAATTTATAGTCTCCAGCTGCCATTGCAGCTTCCCATACAATACCTTCTTGGTTTTCACCATCCCCTAATAAAGCATATACTCTATTAGGTTTTTGATCTACTTTTAAGCTGAGAGCCATACCTACTGATACTGAAAAGCCCTGCCCCAGAGAACCTGTAGACATTTCAACCCCAGGAACTTTAACCATATCTGGATGACCTTGTAAAGGGCTACCTAATTTTCTAAGAGTAAATAATAGTTCTTTGTCAAAAAAACCCTTTTCTGCTAAAACAGCATATAAGGCTGGAACACAATGGCCTTTTGATAACACAAAACGATCCCTTTCGTCCCATTTAGGGTTCTTAGGATCAACTTTTAGTTCACTATAGTATAAGGCAACTAAAATATCAGCTGCGGATAGAGATCCTCCTGGATGTCCTGAACCTGCCTCGCCGATCATTTTTATAATGTCTCTTCTAACCACAAGGGCTTTTTTCTGCAATAAATCTATGTCCATTGTAACTCCTTATCTCTAGCCACAGTTTCCCATATGGCATATTATAACAAATACTGGTTTGTTTTTCAAACGATTTCCACAGGTTTTAGTCATCTAAAACCTCATATATATTGCTTATTGTTTTTTCAACTTCTTGATTCTGTTCCTTATCAAAAAGTCTAAGACCTTTCTCCAAAGTACTATGACTCTTCTCTTTTTCACCTAAAGCCAAGAGCAATTTTCCTTTTAGATAGAAAAATAAAGCTTGCTTATGGTAGAAAATTATGTTTTTCTCATTTAAAAGTTCTTCTTCCAATCCTTCTTCCATTTCTTTTAAGGCTTTCTTTATATTTTTTAAACAATGACTTTTCTGCACCTAAGATTTCAGTCTTTCTCAAGAAACCATCATAATATAGTACTTTTTGCCCATCATCAACAAGAGTATTCTTGAAAAGCAAACTATCGCCATATGCTTTTAGAGCTTTTTTTATTAAGCTTTTTTTGCTCATAAATCCAGCCTAGATAATAACGACCTAAAAAAGAATCCTTTTCCTTTAAATTATCTTTGATATAAGCTTCACTTCGATCCAAATGACCTCTTTTAAATAACTCTACAGCAAAGGTTCTTTGTCCTTCGTAAAAATAATCCTTAACCATATCATTAGCAACATATTTTGTCTTTGCTTCTAATTGTTTATAAGTAGCTTCAATAGTATCCAAATCATCATCAACGGTAGACAAAACTAAAAGATTGTAGTAACTTTTTGCCACTCCTTTTTTAAATTGAAACTCTTCCCTAGACTCAAAATCCTTAATAATTGCTTTAGCCGCCCATTTTTGCACCTTAAAAGCTTTATGAATTCCAGCTGCATCCAATAAAAAGGCTACTAGAACTTTAAATTGCTGTACTGCTTCTTTTTCTGTCCCTTGACCTAGTACTAAAATAATCTTTTCAAGATCATCTTTAATTTTATTAAAATCTATATTATTCTTAGCCATAGCAATAAGTTTTCTGTAAACTTCAGATAATTGACTAACAATGACCTCATCTTGATTATTGCTAAATAACTCAATAATAGTCTCATAGACAGCCCAGCTATTCTCAATATTCATTTCTTTCAAATAAGTATTTAGCTTTTTCTTTATAGGCATTCAGCATTAAATAGGGTTCTTCTACAACAGTGCTATTATTAATAACTAAATCTAAATAAGTTAGTGCACCTTCTGTTTTATCAGAAAGCATAAAGAGCTGACTTAAATGCCAATAAGCCTCTAATAATCTTTTTTCAGCTTCTTCTTTATTTTTAAATAGACTCACATAAAGTTCAAAACCATCAATAGCTTTATTTTTATGACCTTCTGCTTTTTCAATAGAAGCTAATACAAAAAGACAATGCTCTTTTTCAGCCATCCAATTATTGTCTTCTTCCATAACAGAATCTTTAAAGGATTCAAGTATTGTTTTAGCTCCCTTAAGCTGTCCCTCATAATAAAGATATATTCCTTTTTGATAGGAAGCTCTCAACATCATTTCCTGTAAAACGTTATCTTTAGTATCTTTATAATCTTCAAGAAAAATATCATAATAGCTAATGCCATTTTTCTATTATCCTCTTCAATTAATATAGAGCCCAAATCATATAAGCTTCTTCCAGCTTCAAAAGAAAATAATTGATTTACATGATTTTTGTATTTTTCACTTATTTTTTTAAGTGTAAGTATTAATGAAGCAGTATGTTCTTTATCTCTTAACCAATCTCTTTCAAAAAGCAAACTGTCAAGAAGTTTCTTTTCAATTATTTCATTTTTATTTTCTCTATATTTTCCCCAAAAGAAAGCTCCAGCTTCTAGTCTCCTTTATCTTCTTCTCCTCTTTTCAAGTCACTGCTCTCTTTTAAGAAAAAGGCAGTACTCTCAATAATTTCAAAGGGGGGGACGCCTTTTTTCTTTTTAAGCAACGTCATTAATGAATCATAAGTCTCATCATATGAACGATTGAGAATCCCCAGAATTTCCAGTTTATATAAAGGAAATAGCCTTTTTGCTCACCTTCATAAAAACTGTCTTCATCAGTAGCTGAAAGACCTTCTTCAATAGTCATTAAGGCCGTTTCATATTCTCCAACTTTCATCTCTAAAAAAGCTTTTTCCCTTAATGACTTCTTTAAAATTCTTTTTGTATAGACCTCAACATCATCAGCATAAATGGAAATACCCTCTTTAAGTATATTAATACCTTCAAATATTTTCGCTTCTCTTGCTGTAATTAAGCCTTTATTTAAATAGCATAAAAGACACCATCTTCTAAATATAGAATTAGTCTCTTCACTAATGTCTTCTAAAATTCTATTAAATAATTTTAAAGATTCAAGACTTTCTCCGGTTCTTTCTAAAACCAATTTTTCAAGTATGTAACCATGGCTATATTGGTCTTTTTTCTCGAATAGAAGGGTAACTTAAGAGTCCATCAATGGACTCTATATTTAACTTGCCCTGATTGTAATTAATGATTTCCTTAAGAATTAAATCATGAGGCTCTTCTAAAGTATATGCTTTAATGATAGATTCTGCTAATAGCCAATCTTTTTTATGATTGCTTATATATAGAAGAAAACTTTCCAAAATAGCTCTATCTTCTTTTAAGAAAGATTCTCTTTTACCCCTGACAACAGTCAGGGCTTTATCATAAAGGCCACCATCCAGTAAAGCCTTAATCCCCCCCCTTTTGATAAAAATAGCCTTTTCGACTATCGCTAATGTTACTGTTAGAAAACAACATAAATGCTTCTTCAGCTTTTTCATAAGAGCCCTCCTTTAAATATAGTTCTCCTAGTAAGGATAACAAATTTATTTGTTGTTCTTCGCTAACAGACTTGATTAAATTACCAATTACTTTTTCCATTAAAGGTAAAATAATATTTAATGCTCCATATTTGCCCATATAGATAAGCGTATTATAAACAAAATTCCCTTCCATATGGCTACTCGCTACATAGGCTTCAATTAATGCCGGAATCTCTTTAAAGTCATCCTTAAATAATAAGCTTTCAATTTTTCCTCATAGGATAATGGTCTTTCTAAAAAAGCGTTATATTGAACCATTCCTTTTTCAAAGGGAATATCCCTACCTATTTAATTTATTATACTTTTTATACTTTTGTCTGCTATCTATATAGAGATTATTTAAATAATCAAAAGGAGTTTGACTTCCCCCTTTGTTATTTAAAAACAACTTCTTTAAATAATAACTTAAAGAAAACACAGGTGTCTCTTCTATAGAAAATAGCCGTGAAGAGAAAAGAACTCTCTCTTCTTCAGGAATTCCCTCAATATATAATATATATAGAAGGGTATTCTTTTTCTTCAGGAACAATAATAAAAGCTTCTTGAGCTGAATGTTTTTGTAATAGTAACCATTTTCCTTATTATTACAAAAATAAAACTGTTTAGCAATTCCAAGAGTTGCCATAATGCTCTGGACTGACTCTATATTTTTTTAGTTACACCAATAAAAACACCTTTAACACCTTCATTTAAACAACTTCCATCTAAAAAAAGGCCTTTCTCTCCCACCTTTTCATTATTTAAAACATCTAGTTCAAAATAAGAGCGGAGAACTTAATCTAACTGATGGTCACCTAAAAAAGCCATTGACTTGTTTCAGAATTCTGCCATATAGTCATTAGAGGAAGTAAATCTTCCTCTCCTTTTTCACCTAAAAACCAAGCATAACTATGATTTCTAATATTCACTTCTTTATCTAATATGGATTTTCCTTTTTCATAAATAATCATCGCCATACCTAGAATTACCTCCCTGTAAACTTTCTTAAATAGGCTTTAATAAAACCATCTAAATCCCCATTGAGAACACTATCTACCTGACCTGATTCGTAGTTTGTTCTATGATCCTTCACCATTTGATAAGGTTGAAATACATAAGATCTAATCTGACTCCCCCAGCCAATCTCTTTATGGTCTCCTCTTAAAGCTCTTAAAGCAGCTTCTTCATCTTGTCTCTGTTTTTCTAAAAGCTTACTTCTTAATATTTTCATAGCACTACTTCTATTATTTAATTGGCTTCGCTCACTTTGGCATTGAACAACAATACCTGTAGGTAAGTGGGTTATTCTGACAGCTGAATCTGTTTTATTAACATGCTGTCCCCCAGCCCCACCTGAGCGATATGTATCTATTCTAAGATCTTCATCTCTGATTTCAATTTTGTTTTCATCACTTGTTTCAGGCAAAACCTCTACAGAAGCAAAGGAAGTATGTCTTTTTTTATTAGTATCAAAAGGCGATATTCGCACAAGTCGGTGTACTCCCTGCTCTGACTTTAAATAACCATATGCATAAGGTCCTACAATATGAATTGTAACGCTTTTAATACCGGCCTCATCACCATCTAAATAGTCCAAAGCAAAAATAGTATAGCCATTTTTCTCTGCCCAGCGTAAATACATTTTATAAAGGTATTCAACCCAGTCCTGAGCATCAACACCACCAGCACCTGCATGAAGAGCCATAACAACATTATTATCATCATAGGCCTCGGAAAACAATGTGCTAATTTCAAGGGCCTCTAAATCATCCTTAATAATAGCCAGTTCTTCTTTTAATTCTTTTCCCAGTTCCTTATCTTCTGAATTAAGAGAAAGAAGCTCAAGCATAACATGAGCCTCTTCCATATGTTTTTCTACTCGTTCAACTTTTCTTAACTCTTCTTCTAAACGAATAATCTTTTGATTAATATTAGCTGCTTCAGAGGCATTGTCCCAAAAATCAGGTGCCAAACGTTTTTTCTCTAAAACCTCTTTTTCACTTACTTTTTTTTCTAAGTCAAAGAGACTCCTTTATAATAGTATGGTAATAATTACAATTATTTTCTAAAGTCTGTTTTGCTATTTCAATATCCATTTATCTGTTATCTCCCACAGCATTGTTTATATTTTTTACAACTGCCACAAGGACATGGGTCATTTCTACCTACTTTTTTACCAGTTCTGACACTTTGTTTGTTTTCTTCTTCATATTTGTTTTCACGAACATTTTTTGGACCTTCTTGTTTCTCAACAACAGTTACTCTATAAATAAGTCGGGTAACTTCCTCTTTAATATCCGCAACCATATTTTGAAACATATCATAACTTTCAAAGTTGTATTCAGTCAATGGATTTTTCTGTCCATAAGCACGAAGACCAATACCTTGTCTCAACTGATCCATAGCATCAATATGATCCATCCACTTACTATCTACCGAGCGAAGAACAACTTGCTTTTCTAAAAAGCGCATTACCTCTGGGCTAACGGCTACTTCTTTTTGTTCGTAAGCTTCCATAGCTTTTTCCCTAAACAACATTTTAATTTCTTCTTGAGATAATTTTAAAAGTTCTTCTTTTGTTACCCCTCTATTTGGTAAAAAGCTTTGACTAGCATACATTAAAAGACCATCCATATCCCAGTTTTCAACATACTCTTCACCATTTGAAAAACGATGTGCAGCATTTTCAATAACATCTTCAATCATGGAAATCACATTAGTCTTCATATCTTCACCTAAAAGAACATCTCTTCTTTGGCGATAAATAATTTCCCTTTGCTGATTCATTATATTATCATATTCAAGAACTTGTTTACGCATTTCAAAGTTTCTACTTTCAACTGCTTTTTGTGCTCTTTCAATACTTTTAGTTAATAAAGCATTATCAATTGGCGTATCATCATTTGTACTCATTTTAAGTAAGCTCTGAATTCTATCGCCACCATAAACACGTAACAAATCATCCTCACTGGAAATATAGAATTGGCTTCTTCCCGGATCACCTTGACGACCAGCGCGACCTCTTAGCTGATTATCAATACGTCTTGATTCATGTCTTTCAGAACCAATTACACAAAGACCACCCACATCCTGAACCCCTTCACCTAAAACAATGTCGGTACCACGGCCAGCCATATTGGTGGCAATAGTTACAGCCCCCATTTCTCCTGCTTTAGAAATAATTTCCGCCTCTTTTTCATGATGCTTGGCATTAAGTATTTGGTGAGGAATACCTTGTCTTTTTAAGAGCCCACTTAAAGCTTCCGATTTATCAATTCCTATCGTACCAACTAATACTGGCTGTCCACTTTTATGTCTTTCAGCAACTTCTGCAGCTATAGCCTTAAATTTACCCACTTCAGTTCTATAAATTACATCATCTGCATCTACTCTATTCACTTCAACATTTGTAGGAATAACAACTACATCCATACCGTAAATTGAACGGAATTCATCTTCCTCAGTTTTAGCTGTACCTGTCATACCAGCTAACTTATCATACATTCTAAAATAGTTTTGGAATGTTATAGTAGCCAGTGTTTGTGATTCTTTTTGAATTTTAACCTTTTCCTTAGCCTCAATAGCTTGGTGTAAACCATTGCTATAGCGTCTTCCATACATTAATCGTCCAGTAAATTGGTCAACAATAACAATTTCGCCATCTTTTATAATATAGTCAACGTCTTTTTTCATCACATTTTGAGCGACTAGAGCTTGGTTAATATGATGCCCTAGCTCACCATTATCATCTTCATATACTCTAGAAGCACCTAGCATTTTCTCAACTTTTGATAAACCCTCTTCTGTTAGCGTAGCTAACCGTTGTTTCTCATCCAATGTGAAATCTACATCTTTTTTCAGTGAAGGCATTACTTTGGCAACTGTTTCATACATAGATGTTGGTTTATCTGCCTCGCCAGAAATAATAAGGGGTGTTCTAGCTTCATCAATTAAAATACTATCAACCTCATCCACAATAGCATAATTTAACTTTCGCTGAGCCATTGACTCCTCAGTAACAGCCATATTATCTCTTAAATAGTCAAAGCCAAATTCATTATTAGTTCCATAAACAATATCTTTCGCATACTCACTTTTCCTCTCAAAAGGATGAATACTATGAATAATTAGACCAACATCCATTCCTAAGAATTTATATATTTGCCCCATCCATTCACTGTCTCTAGTAGCTAAGTAATCATTGACTGTAATCACATGGACACCGTTCCCACTTAAAGCATTTAAATACACAGGTAAGGTTGCCACTAAAGTTTTACCTTCCCCTGTTTTCATCTCGGAAATTCTGCCTTGGTGTAAGACGGCACCACCGATTAACTGTACATCAAAATGACGCATTCCTAACACGCGCTTGGCTGCTTCTCTTGTTATAGCAAAAGCTTCTGGCAATAAGTCACCTAAAGACTCCCCTTTAGCAATTCGCTCTTTATAGCTTATGGTTTTAGCCGCTAGCTCCTCATCTGTTAAAACAGCCATTTTTTCTTCAAACCCATTGATTCTATCTACAACAGGTCTTAACTTTTTAATTGTTTTTTTACTATCGCTTAATAGTGATTCTAAAAATTTTAACATCATACTCTCCTGTAATTTTTGTCTACTTTTTATTTTACCATTTTATAATCTAAAATGCTAACTTTTTACCTTTATACACATAAAAAACAAATAGGATACCAACTCAATTGAATATCCTATTACTATTATTTCTTATTTTTTTAATGCCTTAATATAGTATCTACAGTCATCTCTTAAAGTACACTCCTGACAAAGAGGATTTCTAGCTTTACAGACTCTTCTTCCATGATAAATTAAACAGTGATGCATCTGACTCCAATCCTTTTCATTTAACACTTTCTTTAAAGCCTCCTCGGTTTTAGTTACATCGTTTTCTTTAACTAATCCTAAACGATTAGATACTCTAAAAACATGAGTATCTACAGCTATTGCAGGCACTCCAAAGGCATTACTAACTACTACATTAGCTGTTTTTTGACCGACTCCTGGCAAGGTCATTAATTCTTTTTGGGTCTTAGGAACAATACCATAAAAATCTTCAATTAATTTTAAGGCCATAGCTGAAAGATGTTTTTGTTTATTTCTATACAAACCAATACTTCTAATATACTCTGTCAATTCAGAAGGCGACAGATTAACCATTCCTTCTGGGGTTCCTGCTACCTTAAATAATGACTTAGTTACTTTGTTAACTTGCTTATCTGTAGTTTGAGCTGACAATATAGTTGCAACAAGTAATTCAAAAGGCGTCGTAAAATCAAGTTCACCTTTGGCATCAGGATAAAGACATTTTAATTCTCCTATTATTCTTAATTTTCTTTTATCTGTTGTTGCCATGTGCTACTAATTCCTTTAACAATGATATTTCACTTTTATAGCCTACCTCTTCATTAGGTGTTTCTAAATAAAAAGGTTTATCTTTAAGAAAAGGATGGGTAATAATGTTATAAATTGTATCAATTCCTAAGGTCCCTTCACCAATTCTTTCATGGCGATCTTTATGAGCTCCTAATGGATTCTTCGAGTCATTTAAATGAATTGCCTTTACTTTATCAATACCAATTAAGTTATCTGCTTTTTCTAAAACCCCATCTAAATCATCAACTAAATCATAACCAGTTTCCCATAGATGGCAGGTATCTAAACAGACACCAAACTTTTCTGGATATGTAACGTGCTTAAGTAAAAAGGCTAACTCTTCTAAGGTACTGCCTATTTCAGAACCTTTGCCAGCCATTCCCTCAAAAAGAATAGTTGTTGTACATTCTTTGAAAACCACTTCTTCAAGACCTTTTATAATTCTCTCCATTCCCCATTCTATGCCTTTTCCTGTATGGCTACCTGGATGAAAATTATAAAGGTGGCAAGGCAGGGATTCAAGGCGTTCTAAATCTTCCCTAAAAGCCATTTTAGCAAAGTCATAGACATCTTCTTTTTGCCCAGCCATATTTAAAGTATAAGGAGCATGAGCTAAAATAGGTGCAAAATTATTTTCCACCATAATGGCTTCAAGCTTTGCAACATCTTCCATGTTTAATGCCTTAGCTTTTCCACCTCTAGGATTACGGAAAAAAAACTGAAATGTATTTCCTCCTAATTCTAAAATCTTTTCCCCCATATATTCATAACCTTTTGAAACAGTTAAATGACATCCAATATTCAGCATCTATTTTCCTTCTTTCATTCCTATAAATTCCCGCAATAGTGAAAATGGAGGTACCCATATATCATCTAATACATCAAAGTACTTTAATATATTTAATAATCTCTGTGCCTCCATATAAGCAGGAGAGTCTTTTTTTATCTCTTTTAAAATAGGTTCTTCATAGCCTTTCAAAACACTGAGTTCATAAAAAAGGTGTGAGTTAAAGTGAACATTAGCCAATTCCCGAAATTGAAAAACTTGACCTTCTTCACCTTTTCTTACTTTTGGCCACAAAGCCAATGTATCTTCTGGACTTAAATTACGATCTCTATTGTCCCTAACAATACGTCTAATTAAACGTGCTTCAGACACTCTAATGTGATTGTATTGATCAATATATTTAATTGAGTCAAGGTAGTCACATAAACCATATACTTCAAATGACTTGGAACTCTATTCGTCAATCTTGGATTTAAACCATGAATACCTTCAATTATAATTGGTGAACCCGGTTCCTTTGTAAATAATTGACCCCTATACTCTCTCATTCCAGTCTTAAAGTTAAAGGAAGGAACAGGAATAGTTGTTCCCGATATTAAGGATTCTAAATCCTTTTGAAACAGAGGAATGTCAATAGCATCCACTGCCTCAAAATCTGGTTCTCCATCAGGACCCAGTGGTGTTTGGTCGCGATTCAAATAATAGTCATCCATAGAAATTATAATAGGCTTTTTGCCATTTACTTCAAGAGCAATGGCAAGCTTATTCGTAAAAGTAGTCTTACCTGATGATGATGGTCCAGCAACAATAACTAAGTGATATTTATGACAATTATCGGTAATATGCTTGGCAATCTCTGCAATTTTTTTCTTGGAGAGCTTCCCCCAGTAAAACAATTTCTTTTCCATGTCCTGCATCAATTTGTCTATTAAGAGAGCTTGTATAAGATACTTCTAAAAAATCACTAATTCTCTTTGTATCTTCAATAACATCAAAAAATTTTGGTAACTCTTTAAAGGGAAATAATTCTTCGCCTGTTAATATATTAGGAAGTCTCAATAAAAAGCCCGGCATATAATATGCTAAATCAAAAATTTTAGTAACCCAGTAGAGGGAACTAGAGCTCCATAGAAATAGTCTTCTGTATCATTTAATTTGTAAATAGGTAGTATTTTATCAAAACGATTACCATATTCCAATTTTTCTTTACAATCAGAAAAGCCTCAGAATAAATTAATAGCATCTTTCCTATCTCTCATTTCAACTTGTAAAGGAATATCTGCTGTAACTAACTCTCTCATTTTATCTCTAATAGCAAATACTTTTTCTTCAGTTAATCTTTCTTTACCTCTAAAATAACAATAGACATTTTTAGCTACTGTATGGGATATTTCCAGTTTGCTTCTAGGATAAAGTGTTCTGGTTACATAACTTAACAGAAAATAAAGGCTACTTAAATAAACCCAATACCCCTCTCTGTGAGTTATTGGATAGCTTTCTACTCGATCGCCTTCTTTAATACGATGAATATGCGGTACAATTGTATTATTGCAACTATAGGCAATGGAATCATAGTTTAAATACTTTTCCTGAATATAGTCAAATACTATTTTTCCTGCATCTTCTTTTGTCACCAAAAATTCGTTCATCATGAGCCTCCTCTACTTTAAAAAGGTTATTTACAATTATAGCATACCTAACCAACTTTTTCTTTTGTTTTCCCTTATTGATGGGCTATAATATAAAAGGAAAGGAGAGCAAAAATGGAAAACAACAAAAACCTTATTTATACAATCAGAAAAAATGAAGAAGGGATGTCTATCAAACAATTCCTACTTTCAATAGATGTTTCTCCTTCTTATGCTATTCGTTTGAGAAATTTAAATCAAGTCCATAAAAACAATGAAGTCCAACCTTTATGGACGCCCCTAAAAGCAGGCGATATCATAACCATTAATCCTTATCTTTTAAGACCATCAACTATAGAGCCTATTTCCATGAATCTAAACATCCTTTACGAAGATAGAGATTTTATTGCAATTGAAAAGCCTTATGATGTTCCAACTCATCCTACAATTAGACATTTAAAAGATACTGTGGCAAATGGGGTTGCTGCTTACTTTGAAAAAAATGATTGGCTACCAATGTAAGGCCAATCCACCGTTTAGATAAAACAACTTCGGGTATTTTATTATTTGGAAAACATACTCTAGCACAGCATAGTGTCAGTCAACAAATGACTGCTGGACAAACGTCAAAAGTCTATATAGCTCTTATTGAGAGGGAATTCCCCTATAAAAAGGAATCATTCAGCTCCCCATTGACAGGCTCCAGAACACTATTATTAAAAGAGGCGTTAGTCCTCATGGAAAAATGGGGATTACCAGTTATGAATGCTTAGCTATTAGAAATGGCTATTCACTTCTAAAACTAAAACTCTTAACAGGTAGAACACATCAAATCAGATTGCATAATGGACTAGCCCTTTTCTAGCCCTTCGTTCCAGTTCTTTTTCCTTCGTCCACTTTAAAACAGGAGAAACCATTAACTTGTCCTCTTGCTTACCTAAAAACTTCCTTTCTTTTTGGCAGTCCCTCTCAAAAACACAATAGACTTATCTTTATTTAATCCAATCTGTTGGATGTGCACATCAACAGTTTTTCGCATACCATAAAATGCTCCTTTTTCGCTTTCAGAAACCATACAGATAACACGACCTTTCTGATAGCCTCTTCCAGTTCGGCCACTTCTATGCATATAAATTTCCCCTGTTCTAGGCAAGTCATAGTGAATGACACCATCTGTATCAGGAATATCTAAACCTCTAGAAAAAACATCTGTAGTAATTAGAATAGCTAATGTTGCATGCCTAAAGTCTTGAAGTACCTTTTTACGTTCCTCCATGGTCATATTTGTATGTAGCTTAAATATTTTTCTTCTTTGTTTTAAGATACGATTAACTAAACCATCAACACCCTCTGATCGATTAATGAAAACAACTGCTTTATTAATATTAAAACTTTGTAGTAAATAAAACAAACTTTGAGTTTTCCTTTGCTTATCCACCATAATATAGTAGTGTTTCACCAGTGTATTTGAGCCTTCCTCTAATTGCACCACCTCTAAATCTTCTCTATAAGATTTCATTAATTCAATATCTTTATATTTAAAGGTTGCCGAAAAAAAATAAAGAGGCATAGTCTTCAGGGCACTTTGGATAATTGATTTAATGGCCCTTTCATTAGAGCCCCTTAGCACTTTATCACTTTCATCTATTACTAATCCTCTCAAATGACTGCTTTTTATTTTCCCATAATCCATTAATTCATTGAGTCTTGAAGGAACCCCTACTACAATAGCAGGTTTGCTTTTTTTTAGTTTTTCAACCTGTCTTTTGACACCCACCCCATCTGGTAAAAATAGAACACTATCAGTAAAATCCTGAATAACTTTAGTTACTTGAGCACCTAACTCTTTAGTAGGGACTACAACAACAAACTGCACATATTTATTTTCTGCTTTTACTGCATCTACAATTGGCAATACATAAGCCAATGTTTTACCGGAACCTGTAGGTGCTTCAATAACGCTACTTTTTCCCTTCAATAAAAAGGGAATAGCTCTTTCCTGAACAGGAAAAGGTTTATCAGATCCTTTTTCAGTTAATATTTTAGTTAAGGATTCATTAATCCCTAACTTTCTAAAGTCACTCACTTTAATCTCCTAATAAGAAAGATGATAATTCTGAAACATTCTTAACCAAATGATCAACCGCAACTACCTCTAACTCTGCTGAACTGCCATAACCATACAGTACACCTAAACAATCAATACCATTTTCATGAGCCCCAATAACATCATGATCTCTATCACCTATCATCAAAATTTCTTTTTTATCGACAGGCTCAATAACATCTAAAAGGCTAGTAATAACTTGGCTTTTCGTACGAATACGTCCATCAAAAGTAGCTCCTTTAATTTTCTTAAAATAAGGTTTAATTTTAAAATAATCTAAAACAGTTAAAGCACTGGTCTCTGGTTTTGCTGTAGCAATATAAATTTCAATATCCTTCTTTTGGTCTAGACGCTGTAACAATGGCTTAACTCCTTCATAAAGTGTATTTTCATAAATACCTAAAGGAATAAAACGTTCTCTAAAATAGCCAATCATTGTAGCAGCATCTTTTTCACTTAAGCCTAACTTATTTATAAAGGAATCCCATAAGAGTGGTCCTACAAAGCTTTGCAAAAAAGCTTCTGTAGGTTTCTCTAACCCCATTTTATCAATAGCATAATAAAGAGATTTCATAATGCCTTCTTTAGAATCACTTAAGGTACCATCTAAATCAAAAAATATTTTTTTATACGTCATTTCTCTGCCTCATTTCTTCCTTTGACTATATATACAACCACAGTAATCCTGTCGGTAAAATTTTTCTTTTTGAGATATTTCTAATGACCGTTTATAGCCTTCTTTTTTCTTAAAATCACTAACCAAATATTCAATGTTATACTCTTTCTCAAGAGTCTGTCCCAAGGTATTAATGTAGTTAACATTTTTATGAGGGCTAACGGTAAGGGTTGTTGCAAGAAATTGAAAATTATATTCCTCTCCAAACTCAGCAGTTTTTCTTAAACGCATTTCAAAACATTTAAGGCAACGCTGCCCACCTTCAACTTCCAATTCTAATCCCTTAGCTAACCTAAAGAAAATCTCTGCTTCATAATCCCCTTCAACAAACGGTACATTCATTTTTGCCAAATATTTTTGTTGTTCATCTCTTCTTTTAAAATATTCAGCATCAGGATAAATATTAGGATTATAGTAAAAAACAGTGATTTCAAAGTAAGGTTGCAATTTTTCAATTACACTAGCACTACAAGGACCGCAACAACTATGTAATAAAAGGCTTTTCTTTCCTTTAAAATCCGCTATCTTTTTTTCAATTATCTGATTATAATTTATTTTCTCACTCATTTTTTTCACCCTCTTTTATTATAACACATAACAAAACAGCTGGTAGAATTTCAATATAAATTCTACCAGCTGTTTCCCTATTAAAGGTGACGCTTACCGGTTCTTCTCTTTTACATATTCTGAAGTTAAAGGAATCATTGTGTCGTCCCCTCTTCTTAAGGATGTAAAGCCAGCTTCATACAACATGGTTCTACAACCTGACATATCTAAACCTCGGCCCTTATCTGTATTGGCTACTGTGTCTCTAGGATTAGTTCCCCTTTCAGCTGTAATAACGCTTGCACCAGCAACGAGACATAATAATGTTGGTTCATGAATGGACATATACTTCACACTTTCACTTGGAATGGTTACTAGGGTTAAAACAGCAACAATCTGAGCTAATCTCATCTCAGTAATCCTGCCCCTTACTTTCCAAAGGCACCCCTTTTAACTGCAACTCGCCTCATAGCAGCATGTTGAAAACACCCTAAATCGATTCCTATAAACATATTTTCGACAATTTCTTCATTGGTGTGTTCAGGACCAAGAGGTTCACAACATGTATATAAATCTAAACCTGATGCTACAATATTTTTCAAAGTTACAATTCTATCTCCTTTACTTAAACCCGTATCAACACCTTCTCGCAACCCGACAGACATGATAAGCTCCATTTGCACCTGCATCCCTAAAAAGATTAAATGTTTCCGTATCAGTATCCCCAACATTAACCCATATTTGAGTATGGCTTGGAATTGCTCCACGAACTAAGTCTATAATTCTAATCATTTTCTCTTTATCATAAGTATGCATTGCCATTAAAAACAAAGCATAGAGATCACCATCGTCTGTTAAAGCCTTGGCTTCTGCTATAATTTCCTCATCCGTTAAGGATTGTTCCGTAAAAATAGCCTGATTTTCACCGAATACACAGAACTGACAGTTGCCAATACAGGGTGAAATATCAAGTCCAATTTGACCCAAAATCAAACCTGAATTTTCTGCTTTCTTTCTTGAAAGAACCATCTGCAACGGCCTTAATTAATCCAGTTTCAAAAGAAGTTTCTGAAAAAGATAATAGATAAATACAGTCTTCTTTAGTCACAGTTGCTCCCTCTAAACATGCTTTTAATATTTTCTCCAATCTTTTTTCAATCATTTGGCACCTCCTTTATCATTTCGATGCTATTATATCTCATACAAGGACTGCATTCATTGTAAAAGAATACAAACATGACAAAAATATGTTTGATTTTGATAGCTATATTAGTCACTTTTCACTAATGCTTTATTTTATTTTATGAAAATTTTATTAATCATATATTTTAAAGTCATATGAACTATAAAATGTTATAATAGCCATAAACTAAATAACTACGTAAAGGAGAGCAAATGATTTATAATGACCTTAAAGAAAAACTAGTATCATTATTTGATGCTAGCAAACTATCCCATAATGATAATGAATGGGGTTTTATTAATGAAAATAATGCTGATATAAAAAAATAGGATATTGTGTCATTTTAACACCTAAAGCCATTGAGAAAGCCTATAAACATAAGGTGGATTTACTATTAACCCACCAACGCATGGACATTTATTTTTGATATGGCTGAGGAATGCTATGAACGCCTGCAAGCCTACAATATGACCCATTGTTTTTTCATGCCCCTCTTGATGATGCTGATTTTGGAACCAGTAGCTCCCTAGCCAATTCCCTCAATCTCACTCAAAAATCAAAAAAGGTTATTCCCTATGAAGAACACTATTATGCAGGTGTCATTGGTACTTTAGAAGCACCCGCAACTTTCTCTTTTTTTAAGAGATAATTTAATCACAATTTTAGATGAACCAATTAGAGCATACAAAAATAAGAAAGGCTTAATTTCTAAGGTCTGTATTATGGCTGGTGCCGGTAATATGACACCAGACATGCAACTAGCTATTGATGAAGACTGTGATGCCTACATTACCGGAGAATACAACCTTTACTCAGAACTTTTCGGAAAATTTACCGGCATTAATCTTTTAATTGGCAGTCACGCTAATACTGAAATCTTAGGTATCAAAAATCTAGCAAAACTACTTATTGCAGGCACTGATGTAAAAGCCATTAAAATAAAAGAAAAAAACTATTAATACAAAACATAAAAAGACGCTTGCTGAAGCAAGTGTCTTCGTTTTTAAACATCTAATTATTATTGCTGCTTAATATTAAGACCAATAAAAGCCCCTGAAAATAAGGAACTGATTAAACCTAAAACAATGGTTAACCAGATTATTTTTAGAAAGTAAATAACCCATGCAAAAAGTAAAGTCACAATACCAATAAGCAAAAATATTCTGCCAATAGATTGTATTCTATTCTTCATTTACACTAACCTCTTCGCATTTTCCTTTCCATTCACTTTGGATCCTTTTACGGACTTCTTTTCCTTTTAGTTTTTCCAATATTGCAAAAGCGAATAATGCACTTGAACTTGGGCTTTGTGCAGTAATAAGCTGTCTATCAACAACTACTTTTTTATCAATAAAATTGCCTGTTTCCAGTTCTTTTTCCATTCCTTGAAAACACGTATAGTCATAGCCTTTCAACAAGCCTACTTCTTCAAGGACTAAAGGAGCCTCGCAAATAGCGCCAATATAGCCTCCATTATCATAAGCATCTCTGACCAATTTTTTTACAAAGATTGAACTTCTCAAACGATTAACCCCAGCTTTTCCTCCTGGAAGAATAATGGCTGATTGTTCTTTGCTATCAACTTCTTCAATTTTTCCATGTGCATATATTGTCAAATTTCTTACACTATGGAGTTTTCTATTTCCAGTTACTGAAATTAAAGAAACATCTTCAATGTCCCCTCTTTTTAAAATATCAAAAACAGTTACTACCTCTGTTTCTTCAAATCCTGATGCTAACAAAATACTAATCATGTTAACTTAACACCCCTTTTTCGTATATTATTTCTTGCAACACGAGACCTTTGCTAGGTGCAGTCTTTCCCAGTGTCTCTCTTCTTAAAGTATTAAAGCTTTTTAAAAATACATCCTCCTTTAAAAAACCTCTACCAATATCAACTAGTGTTCCAGCAATAATGCGAATCATATTATATAAAAAACCATTACCTGTAATTGAAAGTGTAATGATATTATTATCCTCAAATAATACAGCTTCAAAAATCTGCCTAACGTGGGTTTTAACAGAAGAACCTGTAGCACAAAAAGCTCTGAAGTTATGTTCTCCCTCTATAGTTTTAAAAGCTTTTGTCATTTTTTCAATGTCTAAAGACTGTGAAAAATGATAAGTAAATGGTAACACAAACACATTAGGCACCTTATTTATATCAATTCTATAAAGATATTTTTTCTTCAGAACCTGATAGCGTACATGAAAATCATCTGGAACAAAATAACTTTCATAAATTCTGATGGTTTCTGGTAGCAGATCATTTAAAATAGGCACATATTTCTCATAAGGAATCTTTTTACGGGTTCTAAATTGAATCATCTGACCTTGGGCATGGACACCAGAATCTGTGCGACTGGCACCAATAATCGTAAGAGGTTCTTCCACAACCTTCATAATAGACTGTTCCAAAATATGTTCAATCGTATTATCTGTATTTTTCTGTCTTTGGAAACCATTATAGCCATTACCATTATAGCCCACTTTTAGTACTATATTCATTTAAATAACACTCCTAATAATTAGAGCTACTAAAATTAACAAGAATAAGAGCAGTACAAATACATCATTTTTTTTATAATGAAGCTCTTTAAATTTCGTTCTGCCTCTATCTCCTTTATATCCTCTAGCCTCCATTGCCAAAGCTAAATCATCAGCTCTTGTAAGCGCATTTATAAATAAAGGAATGAGAATAGGAACTAAAGCCTTTACTCTTCTCAATAAATTACCTGTTTCAAAATCAGCACCACGAGCTTTCTGAGCCTTCATAATTTTGTCTGTTTCATCCACTAATGTAGGAATAAATCTCAGAGCAATACTCATCATCATAGCTATTTCATGAGCGGGAACTTTAATTATTTTAAGAGGGGATAGTAGTCCCTCAATGCCATTTGTTAAATTAATAGGTGATGTTGTTAATGTTAATAAGGAAGTAAAAATAACCAAGAAAAAAATTCTCAAAGCCATAAAGGCAGCTACACTTAAACCCTCCCAAGCAATATGAATGAAGCCAAACTCAAAAATTGGTGTTCCCTTGGTAAAAAAGATATTCATAATTGCTGTTAATATAATTAAAAGTAAAATTGGTTTTAACCCTTTGATTATTTTCTTAATTGGAATTTTAGATACATAGATTGTTCCTAAAGTCATTAGTAAAACAAAAATATATTCATATAAAAACTGTACAAAAAAAATGCCAATCATAAATATCATTGCACAGATAATCTTAGTTCTGGGATCTAAACGATGAACAAAGGACTCTCTATACAAATATTGCCCAATAGTTATATCTTTAAGCATGTTTCTTCCCCTTTTTAAAAATTTCCAAAAGCTGACTAACTAATTCTTTATCTCTAAGAGGCTTAAAATCCACACTACAGCCAGCCTCTTTTAGTAAAGCCATTATTTCTACACTAAAAGGCGTTCCCAGTCCCAAAGACAACAAATATTCCCTTTTGGAAAATATTTCTTCTGGTAGCCCTTCTAAAGCAAGACGACCATTTTCCATCACAAGTAAATAATCAGCAACCTCAAAAATATCGTCCATATCGTGAGAAACAAAAAATACAGTCAGTCCCCTCTTTTCCTTAATTTCAAATAATAGGGAAAGCAAATCACTTTTGCTTCTTGGATCTAATCCTGCTGTTGGCTCATCTAAAATTAAAATATCAGGATTCATAGCCAAAACAGATGCAATCGCGACCTTCCTTTTCTCTCCTCCAGATAGTTCATGAGGGGAGCGATTTTGATAGTCTTCATAAGATAGACCGATATCTTCCATAGATAATGCTACATCTTTTTTTACTTCAGCTTCTGTTAGCCCTAAATTTTTAGGTCCAAAAGCAATATCTGCAAATACTGTTTCCTCAAACAACTGATCTTCAGGGTATTGAAAAACCAAACCAACTTTTCTACGTAATTCTTTTAAGCCTTTACCATTTTTATCAATAGTAAATTCATCTATTATAATACAACCTTCTTGAGGCAAGTAAAGTCCATTGAAATGTTGCATTAAAGTTGATTTTCCTGAACCTGTATGACCAATAACCCCTATTGTTTGCCCTGATTCCACTTTAAAGGAAATATCAAAAATACCATATTCTCTGCTATTTACATCATCAATATCATATTGGTACGTTACTGACTTTACTTCAACTGACATAAGCGTTTCACCAATTCCTCTTTCGTTAATATTGTATTTTCTAATTCTAAGCCCTTTTCTTTAAGCATTAAACTAATTTCTAAAGCCTTAGGTAAACGCATCCCAATATTTTCTAAAAGTTTTTTTTCTGAAAATACTGCTTTGGGGGAGCCTTCAATTATAACCTCTCCTTGATCCATAACGACAACTTTATCACTATAGACCACTTCATCCATAAAGTGGGTAATTAAAACAATAGTCATAGCCTCATCTCTATTTAACTGTCTTAAAACCTCAATGACTTCTTTTCTACCTTTAGGATCCAACATAGAAGTTGGTTCATCTAATACTAAATATTCTGGTTTCATAGCCAAAACAGAACCGATGGCACTTCTTTGTTTTTGCCCCCCCGACAAACGGTGAGGAGGTCTTTTTAGATGCTGTTCCATACCTACTTTTTGGGCAGCAGCTAAAATTATAGGCATCATATCTTTTGAAGGAATCCCAAGATTTTCTAAACCAAAGGCAATATCTTCTTCTATAGTGCCTCCAACAAATTGGTTGTCTGGATTTTGAAAAACCATACCAACTCTTTGGCGTACTTGCCAAATATTTTCATTATCTAAAACAGCCATACCTTCAACTGTAATGCTACCTTTTTGTGGCACTATTAATCCATTTAAGTGTTTAGCTAAAGTTGACTTGCCAGAACCATTATGACCAATAATTGAAACAAAGTTGCCTTTTTTTATTTCTATATTTATATTTTTTAGAGTCTCTATAGATTCACCTGATTCTTTCTTATATTCATGGTAGAGACCATCTATTTTAATCAATTTGCATTATCTCCTTTAATTAACTTACCTTATATTATATCTATTATATCAAATTATTGAATGTTTAGTAAATTAATAATAGAAAAGACTTTCCAAATAATCGAAAAGTCTCTTCTAGGTAGAATTACTATTTAGTTAAGACATCTGTAATAATGCCATAGGCACCCTTATTCGTCATAAGTTCAGTTGCTCTTTTTCATTATCTATTGTCCAATAGTATGTTCTAATATTATAGGTTTTATACCCTTTAGCTAAAGCATCAATTCTAGAATCTAAAGTATCTGCTAAAACAACACCAACTTAACTGGACATATACTAAAAAAGTAGACAGGAAAAAGTGAAACATGTTTTAAATAAGTAGACACATAAGAAAGGATAAAATTATGAATAATTACAAGAAATACGATGAAGAATTTAAAAAAAGTATTGTTAATTTACACCAAAACGGTAAAACTCAATCCCAACTTTCTAAAGAATATGGTGTCTCCATGTCTGCTTTACACAAGTGGATTAAACTTTATTCTCAGGTTAGAATTGATGATGATACTATTCTAACCGCTAAGCAGATTAAGGATCTTCAAAAGCGTAATGCTCGACTCTAGGAGGAAAATATCATTTTAAAAAAAGCAATTGCCATATTCACGCCTCACTCAGACAAAGATTAATGGCTGTTCATACCCTTCGTTTTCAGCACGCTATCTCTTTTCTTTGTCATGTCCTTAAAGTGAACCGCAGCTCCTATTACAAATACTTTTCGGAAAAACTTTCTCCTAGAACTATTGAGAATTAAAAACTCCGTCAGCTTATTCTCGGAGATTTGTCATCTTACTAAGAGACGTATTGGCCCATCTAAGATTAAGGCTCTTCTTTCCTATGACTATGGCATCAACATCAGTATTGGTAGAGCGAGCCGCCTGATGACTGACATGAATCTTCCTAAAATGCCTACTATCAAACTTCGGTTTATTCATCCGAGGTCTATTCCCAATTTTGATTGCCCTAACTACCTAAATCAAAATTTTAATGTTCCTCAGCCCAATCAAGTCTGGGCTAGTGACATTACCTATATTAATTTAAATGCCTCTTTTGCTTATCTCTGTGTTATTATGGATTTATTTTCTCGTAAAATTATTGCTTGGAAGCTCTCTCTTAAAATTGATACTTCTCTTGTTAAGGATACTTTTATCAAAGCCTTTTATTCTCAAAAACCTTCTACTTCTCTTATTTTTCATTCTGACAGAGGTTCCTAATATACTTCTTTTATCTTTAGAAAGCTCCTTGATTCTTTTGGTATCATTCAATCTTTTTCTAAGCTTTCTCATCCTTGGGACAATGCTGTCGTTGAGTCCTTTTTAAATATATGAAAAAAGAAGAAATTCTTCGTAGGTCTTTTTCTTCCTTTGCTCAAATTAAGCTTTCCTGCTTTGAACACATTGAGGGCTTCTACAACCCCCTATACGTCCCCACTCTGCTAATAACATTCTTTCTCCTAATTCCAAAGAAGACTATTTTTTCACTTCTATTAAAACTTAATTTCACTTTTTCTATCTACTCTATTGACATTCTTCCAAGCCTACAGCTGAGCCATTAACAATCACACTGCCTGATACTAATTTAACATCAGAAGGTAGCACATCACTTACATTAACATCTGTGCACACAGAATCTTTTTTAGTGTTTTTAGCTTTAATTGTATATTCAATAATATCATCAACAGAGTAAGTAGTTTTACCATTTGCATTGGCTGAGCTTTTTAGCATTTTCACTGTCGGTTCTATTGATTTTACTATGCCATAAGCTTTGTTAGTCATATGAGGAGATACAGCGTCTACAGGAAGTATGTCATCTGTAATCGTGATATAAATTTTTTCACCTGAAGTTAACCCAGATGCTTCCACTGAATTAATATCTACCGTATATTTATTCTCTCCATTAGCATCAACTGGTGATATAGGTGCTGAACCAATTAATGTGCCATTCATTTTATATACATTAACAGTTGCTGGGTTTAAAAATTCACCATACCCATCAATGCGCTTCGCTGATTTTCCCGTAATTTTCAAACCAATTTTACCATCTTCTGGGGTATATTTATAGACTTTTACTGGATTTGTCTCTGATGAACTAGAATAAGTTACACTATCAGCTTCCATTACTAAAGGTTGCTTAATATTCCAGATAGTATTATTTGATTCACCTGCCTCAACAGAGCTGATTCTTGGATTAGCACCATCACCTATAACGGCTTGAGCTACTAATTGTGTACCTGAAGGTAAGCCAGATATATTAACAGTATAATTACCTTTAGTATCTGTTACTGCCTTTGCAATAGGTGTTTCAGTAACTTTTCCAATAGCATACGTTACTATTGTTCCATCAGCTTTTTTAACAAAAACATTTACTTTAATAATCAGGAATAGGAAAAACCTTATCTGTCGATATTATGGACTGCATATAAGCTGTTCCTGATACTGTAGTATCTAAGTCATGAACAGCTGTCATATTACCTGTTCTATTGTGGTTATCTAAATCCACTCTATTCTTTAAATCGCTATCTGTTGTCGGCGGTTTTTGATCAATTGTTACAAAAGGATCAGGATTTTCTTGATAAATACGACCATAGTCTTGTAATTTAAATTCATCTAATTTAGTTGTAACCTTATCTGCACCTGGTCCATATACACCTGGGTTTGTCTTTACAGTACCATTATGCACGCCATTAATAGGATTGCTACCTACTTGCCAAGTTAACACAAGTTTATCATTATCATAGGGTGTTGCTCCTTTATACCACGTGCTAACAGCCGTATCCTTAGCAACAAAACGAACAGCATTATTAGCAGAACCAGCTCCACCAATTACTCTTCCTCCTGCACCATCATTTCTTATATCAAAAGCCCTAGCATTATCAATGGTTATTCTACTATCAGGATGATTCCCTAAATCTACTGCTGGATCACCTATATTATTATTTTTAGCAACTAAAATTCCACCTGAATTAATATTAATAATTAATGCTTTATTAGCGTAGTAACTAGTATTAATTGCTGCATGGGAATAATCACCACCTCTAGCAGGTGCCGGCATATCCCTTACAGAATTTAGTCTACTATGAACTTTTTTACCATTAGGTAAAAATCCAACTCCAGAAATATTAATAGTTGAAGAGGTTTGACTTTGGAAGTTAATTCCACCTCGAGTTCCATCTTTAGTATAAGCATCTAATAGTCCACCGCCAGTAATATTAATATTGCTTTCACCAGTTCCGTCTGAAAAATAAGCACTATAGTCTCCGCCATTATGAACTAAATTCAATTCAGAACCTGCACCATCAATATTTATTTCTGTCTTACCTGCAACAGTATAAATAGTGCTATTTCTTTGACTTGTTAAGTTTGTTTTGGCGCGCCACCCTTAACATTATATACAGCAATATTATTTGAACCTCCAGGAACTTCATTAGCAATAGCCCAAGAGTCACCCTCTGCATTTAAAACCGTTTCTTGACCTTCTGCATTAAGAGTCCTGTTACCTCCTGCTAAAGAAATAGCTCTATAACCAGTTGATTTTATATTCACTTGTGCGCCATCTTTAAAGGTTACAACTTTAGTAACATTGTTTCCATATAAAGATAGTGCAGCATACTCTGTATTAACATTAGTTGGTGTACAGTTGATATTAAGAACACCACCCTTACCTACCGCTAAATTTTTATTACCAGTAGAATTATTTTTAAAAACTAAACCATTACCATTCATACTTTTTATATTTAATTCACCATTAAGAACCATTGTTTGCTGACCATTACCATCTAGCAAAAAAGGAGCTGGACTACTATAAACATTAGAGGAAATAACATTACTTTCCACATTCATGAAAGCATCCTTTTTAATATTAACATCAATTTTAACATTATTGCCTACAGATATTGCTTCACCTGATATACCTGCTGTAATTGATGTTCTTGTATTTTTAAGATTTACTTTAGCACCTGATAATACAGTAAAGCTATCGGCTACTGTCGAAATAATGGATGCATTGTTTGATGTTAATGATGATGTTGTTGTTCCCATAAAAGTGATTTCTTTATATCCTTTAACAAGAACGTCTTTTCCATTAATATTATTTTGACCATCAAAAGCAATTTTTCCAGTCGTTAAACTTTGATTTTCTACTAAACCACCTATTAATGTTGAATTAACATTATTAATTAAGGCATCTCAATTACTGGAACTATCATTAATAAAAACAGTTCCAGCACTCTCTAATTTTATATTAGAAAAAGCAATTTTTCCTGTAGTCGATTGTAAAGGCTTAAGATTTGCCGTATCACCGCTACCTGTAAATGTAATTGAATTCCCATTACCTTCAATGGTTAACTCTTTACTTGGAATAGGAATAGTCCTAGCTCCAGAATCCCTTATAATATTACCGTTCAAAACAATTTTAGTTATAGTAGGTGAAGATACTGCTGTCATAAAATCTATCCATGTAGAAACGGTAGCTGTTGTACCATTGTCACCGAACGTGACAATATCTATAACCTCAATATTTTCATCTAATGCTTTACCTTCATTGTCTACAACTTGAGTATACAGTCTACTCTGTGACTGTTCTTCATCTACAGTTGTCTTAAAAGTAATTTCATTAGCGCCCTCTTGAAGAACGGCTAGATTTAATGATGCTATTTGTTTATTACTGTCATTAGCATCCACCATCATATCCTAATCCTCATGGCTCCCTTTAGTTAAAGCTTTACCATTTAAGAACATTTCTCCAGCAAAAGTTTCACTTTCGCTGAATTCATTTGTTAAAAAGAGCTGTTGGTCATCAGATCCTTTTTTTACTGTTTATGTTCCCTTTATTCAAAGCAATTGAATATGAAACCTCTTTCCCATTAGTTTTATGATTTATATTTAAAAGACCTGTAGAACTTCCAAATATACCATTAGCGCTTCCCGCTATAGCCACGCTGTTTAGTATTACTGATAGCAGAAATACAACCAGCATGAAAAATGCTTGTTTTTTTAATATTTTATTCACTTAATCAAACCTCCCATTTTGCCAATCAATACTGTATTGACTAATCAAACCTCTTAATACCAATATTAAAATATAGTTACTATGACCAATTAGCATACTATACTTTATTATATTTAATTTTAAAAAAAATTGAATTTTTATTCAAAATGATTCTAATAATATTCTAACATTGTAATAATTACGTTTCAATTAATTTAAAGTATAAATTTCAATTCTTGTTCGTAATTTTTTAATTTTTTGTTAATTAAAATTTAATTAAATAGATTATCACATATATATGTTTCATAATTCCCAATACAAGAACATCTTTACCAATGTGTCATTCTACTAAATAATACAGATTTATTATATCAATTTTATTACGAGAGTTGAGAAGATGCAGAAACACCCTCTCAACATATTCATTTTATAATCATAACTGTAGACTTTTCTCTAAAATTATTGTTCATTCAATAAATTTTTAATTTTTTTAAATGCTTGGTATTTTTTAATAATGTCTGAGATTTATCCTTTATCTCCACATTATTAATATGTAAAGGTTGTTTTTCAATTAAAGGATGTCCCACTTCAACACCCATATCAGCAGCTTTTTCTCCGTTAAAATTCCCTGAACTGGTTGGACACTCTTTTTTCCTGTTTTTCTTTTCTTTATGTTTTGAGTAATGGCTGCATCATCATACCCTTTTACTGAAACGATATTTATAATGTCCTTATCATCAATCCTAGGATTAATAATAGTGTCAAATACAAGGGTTCTACGATCACCACTATTAAAATCTCCTAAACTAATTTTTAAAACATTATTGTTGAATATTTCTGAATCCTCTAAATGTACCCCCCCATCTAAATAAACTGCACCTGGTTTATAAGTTACTTCAATTGGCAATTCATCTATTAAGATTACACTTTCCCATAAAGACTCTTCAACAGCTCTATTGCCAACATCTATTGTATATCTCACAATATCACCTGGTTGATTTCTACCATCGGTAGAATTCAAATTTTTAGATACTTTTGATACACGAGATTTAACAGGATACTTGGTTACTTCAATACCGATAGCAGAATTATTAATAGTTTTTCCTGCTGCACTTCCTAAAATTACTGACTCAAAAGTGACAGTTACTGACTGTCCATTGACAATATCACCTAACTCAACCTCTAGTTCTCTATATTGAGAATCATATGTTGCTTTTCCTCCTGCAACTACACCATCTATTTGCACACTATTTACATCAATATTAAGTCCTTCTGGTATAAAATCAAAGAAGTGTTATATCTTGCCAAATGGAGCTATTTAAAGCTTTGTTAGAGACCACAATGGAGTATTTTAAGGTATCGCCTACATAGTTTTTGCCATCATGTGATGTTAAATTCTGCACACTTTTAATTACACTAGGAACTACTGGAGATTCGGAAATGGCCACTGCTGCTTCTGTAACCTCTTTTGAAACTAGAACATTCTGGTCGTTTTCATCAATAGCTATGCCTTTAACACGTGCTGTATTATTAAAAGTTTGTCCATATCCAGAAGTAATTTTTATTTCAAATGTCACAGTAGATATTTTACCGCCTGACGCAACTCCTAGTGTACTCATATCCCCTATTGAAATTGAATTCAAATCATATTAGCTCCCTAAACCGTTAACTTTTAAAGAGCTTGGAATAAATTCAACTTGTGAAGGCAATGTATCTTTTAAAACAACGTCTTTCCAAATGGAATCCATTTTTTATTGTCCATAGTAATGGCATAACGAATAGTATCTCCTACAAAATATTTGACATCGTTTCTGGAGAGGTTCTCTACTGTTTTCTTAAGAGATACTTCTGGCATTGTGGATTCTACAATGCCAAATGCCTTATTCGTTTTATGAGGTTTAATAGTATCAACTGGGTCTATATCATCCGTTATGGTTACATATATTATTTCACCTGATTGCAATTTATCTGCTTCAGCCGCTTCAACAGTTACATTAAACAAATTATTCCCAGTCGTATCTCCATTTGCAAGCAGCGCTGAACCAATTAATGTATCATCATTTTTGTAGACATTAACAGTTGCTGGATTTGTTAATATGCTACTGTAATCATTAACTCTTTCTGCTGATTTTCCTTTAACATTTATACCTATTTTGCCATCTGCTTTTTTACAAAAAGATTTATTTTTGTATCAGACATAGCAAATACCTTATCAGGTGATATTATGGATTGCATATAAGCAGTACCTGATACGGTTGTATCCATATCATGGACAGAAGTCATACTTTGAGTTCTGCCATGAGTCCCTATATCCACTCGACTTTTTAAATCAGCTTCTGTTGTTGCTGGTTTTTGATCAATAGTAATAAATGGATCTGGATTTTCTTGATAAATACGGCCATATTCTTGTAGTTTAAATTCGTTTACTCGAGCAGTTGCTTTATTTGCTCCTGGTCCAAACACCCCTGGATTGGTATACGTTGTACCATTATGAAAAGCATTAATTGGATTACTTCCTGCCTGCTATGATAATACTAATTTATTATTATCATAAGGTCATTTCCTATATACCATGTGCTTATAGCTGTATTTTTAGCTATAAAACGAATGGCATCATTTTTTGATAAAAATCCACCAATAGCTCTTCCTCCAGAACCATCATTTCTAATATCAAAAGCTCTCGCATTATCAATGGTAACTTTACTATCTCTATGCGAGCCTCAATCAATAGCGGGATCTTTCTCGCTGTTGTTTTTTTTGCGACTAATATACCGCCTGCATTTACATTGATTGTTAGCGGCATAATTCCATAGTAACTAATACTAATGGCAGCATGGGAATAATCGCCAAGTGTGCTTTTAGTATTTTCTTTAATTGAATTTACTCTAATATAAAATTTACTCTAATATAAATTTTAGTGCCATCCTCTAACATTCCTGTGCCCGAAATATTAATAGCTGCAGATTTTTGACTTTGGAAATTAATACCAGCTCTGTGTCCTTCATTTGTATAAGCGTCTAATAAGCCACCACCTGTAATATTGATAGTACTAACACCAGTACCATCAGAAAAATAAGCACCATATAATCCACCATTATGAATTAACTTAAATTCTGACCCTGGACCGTCTACATTCATAGTTGTCTGAGCAGCAACTGTATAGATTGTACTATCTCTCTGACTTGTTAAAATAGCTTTAGCGCCACCTTTAACATTATAAGTAGCAACATTTTGAACCGCCAGGAATTTCATTAGCAATAGACAAATAGCTACCTTCTGCATTTAAGACTGTCCCTTTGCCTTCAGTATTAAGGGTCCTATTTCCTCCTGCTAATGAAATGGCCTCTATAGCCTGCAGATTTAATATTGACTTGTGCACCATCTTTAAATGTCACAACCTTTATTACATTATTTCCATACAATGACAATGCTGCATATTCAGTTGTGTTATTGGCTGGAGTACAATCAATATTAAGAACACCACCTGCAGCAACTGTAGAATTTTTATCTCCTGTGGAATTGTGTTTAAAAACTAAACTATTTCCATTTTTTACTTTTTACATTTAATTCTCCAGTAATAGTCATTACTTGAGAACCATTTCCATCTATTAAAAACGGAGCAGGGCTACTGTATACATTTGAGGTAGTAGCATTACCTTCAACATTGACAACAGCGCCTTTTTCAATATTTAACTCTACTCTAGAAGTATTTCCAACAACTAAGGCATCTCCAGTTGTATTGGTATTTTTAAAACTTACGTTTGCACCAGATGAAACATTAAATCGATCTGCTCTACTAGCTTGTATCGTAGTATTATTTGAAACCATTTCAGTAGTTGTTGAGCCTAAGAAGCTTATATCCTTATAGCCCTTTACTAAAACACTTGTTCCTCTAATACTATTATTACCATCAAAAACAACTTTACCGGAATTAGTATTGCTATTATCTAGTAATCCAGCAATTGATGTAGTAGATACATTATTAATTAAAATATCCCAGTTACTATAACTGTCATTTTTGAAAACAACACCAGAACTTTCTAATTTGACATTAACAAATGACACCTTACCTGAAGTGGATCTAGAAGGTTGCATAGTTGTTGTAATACGATTGCCAGTAAAGTTAATAGATTGCCATTTCCGTTGATTATTAAATCTTTACTAGGAAGGTTCATAATTGTTGAGCCAGATGTTCTAGTAATATTCCCTTTCAAATCAATTTGTGTAACACTTGGTGAAGAAACAGCAGCCATAAATTCTGACCAACTTGAAACATTAACAGCATCTGACCTAGCACCAAATGTTGAAATTTCTGGTAAAGCTTCTTCATCCACGTTATCAATTAGATCTAATTTTTCTTCTTGCTCTTCAGCAACTTCATCTATCTTATTTTCTTCTAAAGGTACTGTTTCAATATTTTCATCATAAGCTTTACCTTCACTATTAACAATTTGAGTATAAAACCTACTTTCTTTTTCCTCATCATAAACATGCGTCTTAAAAGATATTTTATTCTCACCTTCTTTTAAGATATTTAAATTAATAGAGGCAATTTGTTTATTTACCCCATTAGCATCAACCATCATATCCCAATCATCATAACTACCACGCTTTAGCACTTCATCATTTAAATACATTTCCCCAGCAAAAAAATTCATTTTCACTAAATTCATTTGTTAGAAAAAGATCTTGATTATTTTCTTTTAGCGATAGAATTTTATCTTTTTCTAAAGTAATGGAATAAGAGACTTCTTGTCCAATAGCCTCATGTTCAATATTAAACAAATGCTTGTCTGCACTCATTACATTACCAGCACTTATTGCTACTGCAATACAGTTTAGTATTACTGAAAAGAAAAATACCATTAGCATAAACAAAGCTTGCTTTTTCATCACTTTACTCATTTTATACCCTCCCTATTTTGAAAAAAATCTATTTTTCACTTTAAGTAATTTATATCAATTCACAATTTTACTTTAAAATCATAAAATGCTACACAATATGTGAACAATAATTCATGACATATATTTCCTGAACTAGATTTTTTGACCAATACACCATAGTTTTAGACACACTTAAATTATCATCTCCAATAGATTAAAGCAATAATAAACGCCGATTAGGAACCCAATACATAATATATCTTAAGAAGCAATCTCTTTTTATATTAATTACAAATCTGTAATTTTATATTCTCTGTACACATCATCATTAGGCAATTACAGCTTTTAAGTTTAAATATCTTCTTGTTAAAACCCTATAATAAAAGGGAATTTTTTTAATCTTAACTCAAACTAAACACATAAAATTATATTGCTAAAAACAAATATAATTAACTGCATTTAATTCACTTTTGAACTCATTTTAATCTTTCTGAATTACTTGTAAAAAAAGATATTAAAAAGAATATTTCACGTGAAACATTCTTTTTAATATCTTCCTATGTTATAATTTAAAATAAAGTAATAACTATTATAGAAGGAAGTAAATATGAAAACTATAGCAATTATTAACCAAAAAGGCGGCGTTGCAAAAACAACGACTACAATAAACCTAGGAGCTTACTTAGCATCTTTAGGAAAAAAAACACTTATTGTTGATTTAGACCCTCAAGGTAATGCAACAAGCGGCCTTGGCATTAATCGTTTTGATTTAAGCAAATGCATCTATGATGGACTAATTAATGATGAACCTGTTGAAAATGTTATTCACAAAACAGCAGTAGAAGACCTGGATTTGATTCCAGCAACTATTCAGCTAGCAGGTGCAGAAATAGAAATGGTAGCAGTTATTAGTAGAGAATACTTACTAAAAAATTTACTAAAAACAATAGTCAATTATGATTATATCTTAATTGACTGTCCACCATCTCTCGGCTTACTTACATTAAATGCTCTCACTGCAGCAGATAACTACATTGTACCAATTCAATGTGAATACTATGCATTAGAAGGATTAGGACAACTTCTTAAAACTGTAGAATTAGTAAAAAAAGGTCTCAACCCAGACTTAGAAATGCGTGGTGCCTTAATGACAATGTACAACGCTAACACAAACTTATCAGCTCAAGTGGTAGCAGAAGTAAAAGCATACTTTAAAGAAAAAGCATTTAAGTCTATTATTCCTAGGAGCATACGTCTATCTGAAGCACCTAGCCATGGAGAGCCAATTAGTATTTATGATAAACAATCAAAAGGAGCTTTAGCCTATGAGGCTTTAGCAAAGGAGGTAATTAAGCGTGGCTAAAAAAGGATTAGGAAAAGGACTCTCGGCTCTAATTCTTGAAAAAGAGAATCAATCAGAAAACCAAAACAATATTTTAACTTTAGCAATTAGTAAAATCAGACCAAACCCCAACCAACCTAGAAAAATATTTGAAAAAAAACCATTAAATGAATTAGCATCTTCAATAAAAGAACATGGTATATTACAGCCTTTGGTAGCTTTCAAAAAAGGAAGCGCCTACTATTTAATTTCTGGAGAAAGAAGGCTAAGAGCTGCTCAGTTAGCAGGTTTATCAAAAGTACCTGTGCTCTTAAAGAATGTAAGTGATGAAAGCTCATCGGAATTAGCAATTATTGAAAATATACAGAGAGAAAATTTATCACCACTTGAAGAAAGTGAAGCCTATGAACAACTCATAAGCCAATTTTCCCTCACACAGGATATGGTAGCTAAAAAAGTTGGAAAAAGCAGAAGCTATATTACAAATTTACTGCGTTTAAAACAACTACCTAAACAAGTTATAAATTATATAGAAAAAGGTGAACTTTCAGCCAGCCATGGACGCTCAATTTTAGCAATAGATGAATGTTATCAGGAGACATTAGCAGACTATATAGTAGAAAATCGATTAAATGTACGAGAAGTTGAGGCTTTAGTAAAAGATTTTTCTATTGAGAAAATCAGTAAAAAAACACCTACAACGAAAACCCTAGGAAATAATGAAAAGGATGTTCATAGGGAAGCAGTTGAAAAAGATTTAGAATCAATTTTTGGTACAAAAGTATTTATTAAAGGTAAAAACAAGGGAAGCATAGTATTAAAATACCATAATGAAGAAGATTTAATAAGAATTGTTGAAAAACTTTTGAAATAAAATGTTTCACGTGAAACAAGGAGGATAATATGGAAACGCCTTATATTTACATCGATTATGAAAAACTAATAAGAAATATTGAAAATATGGCTAAGATTTGTAGAGAAAATAAAGTTTCCTTAAAACCTCACTTCAAAAGTCACAAAACTCTTGAAATAGCTAAAGAACAATTAAAAAGAGGTTCTATTGGCATTACAACCTCGACCTTAAAAGAAACTAAAGCATTAGTCAAAAAAGGCATTAACAATATTACATTAGCTTATCCATTAGTGAGTGAAAGAAAAATAAAGCAGTATAAAAAGCTAGGAAAAGAAAGTAAATTATCTGCACTAGTATTAGACTATCAGCATGGTCTATATTTAAATGCATATTTTTCTAAGGTAAAACCATGCAATGTTTGGCTCAAAATCAATACAGGACTAAACAGACTAGGTATTGAGCCACACAAAATCCCCAGTGAGTTAGAAAAACTTAAAAACATAGAAAACATTAAAGTTGTTGGCTTCTTAGCCCATGGAGGCAATAGCTACAGTGGTAAAGAATCTTTAGAAAAGGTAGGCACCTATGAAGGTCAGGCATTAGTAGCCTATAAAAAACCGCCGCTTCTTGTTTCCTGCGGTTCTGCGCCAACAGCTAAATGGGTTTCCAAAGTTAAAGAAGTAGATGAAATCCGACCGAGAAACTATGTTTTTTACGATAGAACAACGGTTTCTCTGGGAGTATGCCAAAAAGAAGAATGTGCTTTATATGTAAAAGCAACTGTTATTGGTAAATATATAGATCGTCTTGTTATTGATAGTGGAAGTAAAACACTTGGATTAGACAAAGGGGTTCACGGCAACAGTAACATGGAAGGTTTTGGCGTTATTATGGAAAATCCAGACCTTGTTATTACACGGTTGTCAGAAGAGCATGGTGTTATTGAAGGGAAATCCATAGAAAATATTCAAATAGGGCAAATACTGACAATACTACCAAATCATGCTTGCCCAGTCGTTAATCTACATGATACCCTATATGTTTTTTTAAAACCAATTAATCAGCAAGTATACAGTGATAGGAAGAGGTCATTAAGATGAATGAATTATTTAAACAAATTCCCAGTGTGGACATTCTCTTGAAAAATCAAACCGTAAAAGATTTATTGGAAACTTATGGCAGAGAATATGTTCTAGCAACCATTCGCAAAGGAATTAATGAGGTGCGAGAGAATATTAAGGCTGGCACCATTAATATGGAAACATCTCTCGAAAAAGAAATTTTAAATAAAACTAAAGCTATTATTAATAAAGATGAGAAAATGAATTTACGTCCTGTTCTTAATGGCACAGGGACAATTTTACATACGAATCTGGGGCGGGCTACACTAAGCAAAAAAGCTATTGATGCCATAGTTTCAGTGGCCTCAGAATCCTCAAATCTCGAATTAAATTTAGAAACTGGAAAAAGAGGCTCACGTTATGATCATGTGGTCTCCCTATTACAGGAACTTACTGGCTGTGAGGACGCTATCGTGGTTAATAATAATGCTGCAGCTGTTCTTTTAATATTGGCTTCCATAAGTTCAGAAAAAGAATCTATTGTTTCTAGAGGAGAATTAGTGGAAATAGGAGGTTCCTTTAGAATACCGGAGGTTATGGCTTTAGGTGGTGCCATTTTAAAAGAAGTCGGAACAACTAATAAAACACACTTAAAAGACTATGCTGAAAACATTAATAAAAACACAGCTTTATTAGTTAAAGTACACACCAGTAATTTTGCTATTAAAGGATTTACAGAATCCGTTTCTACTAAGGAACTAGGAGAATTGGGCAAAAAATATAACATTCCTATTTATTACGATTTAGGAAGTGGTGCCCTTTATGATTTGAAAAATTATGGCATTCCAAACGAGCCAACAGTAAAAATACTTATTGAAGAAGGGCTCGATATACTCTCCTTTAGTGGTGACAAACTATTAGGGGGACCTCAAGCAGGTATTATTTTAGGGAAAAAAGCTTTTATTGAAAAAATGAAAAAACATCAGCTCCTGAGAGCCTTTAGAGTAGATAAATTAACATTAGCTGCCTTAGAGGCAACATTAAGAGAATATTTAGATATGGACAAAGTAGCAGAAGTTAATCCTACCCTTGAAAAACTGACTGTTTCAAAAGAAACCTTACAACACAAAGGCGAGTTACTATGCTCTTTTCTTGAGAATCAGTTAAAAGATGTTACTTTAACTTTAATTGAAACTGAGGCTTTAGTTGGTGGTGGTTCTTTGCCAGAGCTTCTATTTCCATCTTATTGTGTCTCCCTAGAATTTAACAACAACAGCTTAGGTCAAAAACTCTTGGAAGCCCTTAGAAAAGGTAATCCTAGTATTATGTGTCGAATGCATCAAGATGCTTTACTCATAGATATTAGGGCTTTGGAAAAGGATAAATTTACAAAAATTTCTGAATCCATTATTAAGGAATGGGAGACTTTATTAAAATGAGTTTCTACATTGTAGGCACTGCTGGGCATATTGATCATGGCAAAACTGAATTATCAAAAACCTTAACAGGTATTATGACTGACCGTCTAAAAGAAGAACAGAACAGAGGCATTTCTATTCAACTTGGCTTTGCACCACTGGTTCTTTCAGATGGCTCAAAAGTTGGTTTAGTTGATGTACCTGGTCATGAAAGATTTATTCGTCAGATGCTAGCTGGTGTTGGTGGTATGGATATTATTCTTTTAGTGATTGCAGCTGATGAGGGCATAATGCCTCAAACTAAAGAACATTTAGATATTGCTAATTTATTAGGTATAAAAAATTTAATAGTTGTCCTTACAAAAAAAGATTTAGTGGATGACGAATGGCTAGAATTAGTAAAAGACGACATAAAAATATATTTAGAGGAAAGAGGCTATAAAAATACACCTATTATTGCTGTAGACAGTATTTCCAAAACTGGAATAAATGATTTAAAAGCAGCTTTAAATACAGAAATCAAAAAATTACCAACAAAAGAAAAAGGTGTTTTTCCGCGTTTACCTATTGATAGAGCTTTTTCCTTAACAGGTTTTGGTACAATAATAACGGGAACCTTGTGGAGTGGCGAAATTAAAGTTGGGGATACTCTAGAACTTCTGCCTCATAAAAAACAGGTAAAAGTAAGGAACATTCAGGTTCATGGAGAGGATAAACCCATTGCAGAAGCAGGCCAAAGAGTAGCCTTAAATATTCCAGATATTGCAGTAAAAGATGTGGTAACAGGTAGCCTCTTAATAAAAGAGCATTTTATTAAGCCTACCTATAAAATTGTAACCTATTTTTCTTTACTCGGTGATAAAAAAGCCCTTAAGAATAGGCAAAAAGTAAGACTCTATTTAGGAACTACTGAAGTGCTTGGTCGCTTAATTCTCTTAGAAAATGATTCTTTAGAAAGTGGCAATAGTATGTTCTGTGCTTTTTATTTAGATAAAGCCATTAACTGTACAAAGGGAGATCGTATAATTGTGAGAACACAAACGCCAATGGAGACAATTGGTGGCGCTACAATAATTGATACAGAAGGTAAACATATCAAAAGAAAAAACAAAGAATATATTCAACTACTGGAAAGAAAAATGGCAGGTTCCCCAGAAGAAACATTTTTAGATAGTTTAATAGATACCCCTATGGCTACTAAAGAAAGTCTTTCAAAACTTTTAGAAATGTCAATTGATAGCATTCTAGAATTAATTGAAAACTGTGGTGATGAAGTTATTTTAATAAAAAACAACTATCTCGCTAAAAGTACCTATGATTACTTTAAAAATAATATGATGAATTACATTAATCAGTACTTAGAAAAGCACCCTTTAAGGCAAGGGGTGCCAAAAGAAGAAATTAGAACAAAAGTCTTTTCTAGCCTAACATCAAAAGAATACAATAACCTTCTTTTCCTTTTCGAGGAAAAAGAGGGTATAATGGTAAAAGGAGACAGTATTTCTTTAGTGAATTATAAGCCTATTATCAATGAGAAAACAGCAAGTATTATCCAGAAAATCGAAAGGCTATATGCTAAAGATGGCTTTAATACAAGGTCTCTAGAAGAATATGCTACTCTTTTAAAAATCAATAAAAAAGATTTATTTGAATATATCCAACACCTTCAACAACAGGAAATATTTATTAAAATAGGAGAAGAATTATTTCTTCTAAATACAGTTTTTGCAGCTAATAAAGAAAAAATCATAAACTTTATTAAAAAAGAAGGCAGTATAAAACTCAGTGAAGCAAGAGATATTCTTGATTCATCACGAAAATATGTACTTCCTTTTTTAGAATATTTAGACTATAAGAAAATAACTAAAAGACAAGACGATGTAAGAATATTATTTTAAGGAGTGATAAAAATGGCTAAAAACCCATCATTTGACATTGTTTCGGATTTTGATTTTCAAGAACTGGACAATGCTATTAATCAAACAAGAAAAGAAATTGAGAATCGTTATGATTTTAAAGGATCTAAATCAGAAATAAACTTAAATAAGGATTCTATTTTGCTGACTTCTGAAAATGACAGCAAGATTCATGCCATAGTTGATATACTACAGTCTAAAATTATTAAAAGAAACCTATCAATCAAAATTTTAGATTTAGGTCAAATAGAATCAACAGCAGGTGGTATGGTTAAGCAAAATATTAATCTTAAAAAAGGTTTGAATCAAGAAATGGCTAAGAGTATAGTTAAGATTATTAAAGACAGTAAATTAAAAGTACAGAGCCAAATTCAAGGTGATTTAGTACGTGTAACAGGCAAAAGCATCGATGACCTTCAAAATGTAATTGTCCTAATTAAAGAAAAAGATTTGGATATTCCTATTCAATTCATTAATTATAGATAGAGGTTTATGATGTTTTGGATAGATATTGTTCTTTTAGTTATTTTTCTTTTTGTTGTTTTTCTCAGCTACTTACGCGGTTTTTTCAAAACAATTTTAATATTTATTAAATTACTGCTTTCAGGCTTTTTAGCTTACTTTTTACAAGGTTTTCTCGGACCAATAATAGGAAAAGCTATTCCTGTTAATTATTCAGATAATATGGAAGTGCTTTTGACATTTGTTCCAAGTAACTTGGTAGAAAGCTTTAAAACCCAAAACTCTGCAATAATTGGCTCTATTATTGCTTTTATTATAGTTTTCATTATTCTCTATATTATTTTCACAATTGTTGGTAATATACTAGATCAAAAAATAAATAATCATAGAATCACAAGAATTGCTAACAAATTAGGAGGCATTATTGTAGGTATTTTTGTAGGTATTTTTGCAATGATAATAGGCAATTTTATTATTGCTATAATATTAATGGTCTATAATCCTACAATTGCTATTTCCACTATTTATAGTTCATTTTTCTTAAAATTTTTTGTTGCCGATAGCATTAGTGCAATTCTACAAAGTATGGTATCCCAAATTGGGCAATAAGGAGTGATTGTTATGAAGAAAATAGGTATTCTAAGCTGCTGGTGGCGATTGCCCTGGTTTAAATGCCGCTATTAGAGGCGTTGTTAAGGCAGCAAAAGAACTCTATAATATTGGAGACTATAGGTTTTTATCATGGTTTTAAAGGTTTAATTGAAAATAATTTTAGACCTATTGAGGAAACATCAGGCCTATTGACTAGAGGTGGAACTATTTTAAAAACGTCTCGAGAAAAGCCCTTTAAAGGTCTTGATAAAGAGGAAAAATTAAAAAAATCATGATAACTATCATTGTCATAAATTAGATTTTCTCGTGGTTCTAGGTGGTAACGGAACTCATAAAACAGCCTATAATTTGCAAAAAAATTAGGTCTTAATGTTTTAACACTACCAAAAACTATTGATAATGATATTTTTGGAACTGATATTTGTTTTGGATTTTCATCAGCAGTGGATATCGCTACAGAAGCTATTGATAGAATTCACACAACAGCCTCTTCTCACAACCATGCTATGGTTGTAGAGGTAATGGGTCACCGGGCAGCAGGATGGATTGGTCTTTATGCAGGTGTAGCCAGTGGCAATGATGTTATCTTAATACCAGAAATTCCATTTTCTTTTGAAAAAGTCTGTAATGCTTTAGAAAGCCGTTCCATAGAAAATAAGGATTCTACTATTATTGTTGTAGCTGAAGGCGCAATTAGCAGTGATGAAATGAATTCATTAAAAGAAGAAATTGATCAAAAAAGAAAATTCAGAAGTATTGGTCAAAGAGTAGCTAATAAACTTGAAAAGTTAACAGGCATGGAAAGCCGTTTAACAGTACTAGGACACGTTCAAAGAGGTGGCTCCACACTAAAGTTTCTAGGGACAGGCTTCTTGCAACTAACCTAGGTACCTATGTTGCCTATTTAATCCATAAAGAAAGATATGGGCAGATGGTTAGCTTAAATAAAGGCAAAAGCAGTAGCCGTTCCTTTAGCCGATGTAGCAGGTAAACTAAAGACAGTGCAAAAAAAGATCCTATTTTACTTGCCGCTCGTTCTATTGGAATCTGTATGGGAGATTAATTAAAATTTCAAAGATAAAGACCCTTAGTTCATAATTGAACTAAGGGTCTTCCTTTATAATCCCTAATAATTTTGCTCTGCAGGCATAAAAAAACTAACAACTGCTGTGATGGCTAATATTATAATGTAAATACCAAAATAGAGAGAGTAATTGAGTGCCTAAATTAAAATTAAGCATCATAGGCATTTCAATAATGATAGATAGTATACCAGTAATTAAATAAAGCCACCAATTTTTAAAGACTGGCTTCATTTTAATGGAAGCCCCAATTTCAAATACGCCCCAAACTAATAACCAAATACCTGCTAAAAAAGGCATAAATACTACTGTTACGAAAAAATTAAATACAAATATAAAGCCAAAAATTAAGTTTAAAATTCCTATAACTAGAATACCTTTACTACTCTTGTGAGCTGAGTATTCCATAATGCTTGTAATACCTGCTGTAAAAGTTGAAATAATAAACATAATTACCAAGGTAGTAACCGCAATCAATGGATTTGCAATAACGTATAGGCCGAGTATTAATAGAACAATACCTAGAAGCAAATAAGACCAATGTCTTTTTTTCTTAACTTCTGCCATAATCACCATCTCCTTTTTATAAAATTCCCTACTGTTGACCTCTGTTTCTATCTACGAAAAAATGATCCAATAGAAACACAACCAACAAATAGAAAGTAAAGACCACTAAAAAATGTGATAGTTGCTGCACCAATTGATAGGTTGAAAAATATTATTAAAGCAAACACAATAGAAATAATTGCTGCAATTAAGAAAATCCACCAACTGGAAAAGTAAGTTCTTTTAAAACCAAAAGCAGTAAATAATAATAAGCCCATAGCAAAAATAATAATTGCTAAAATCATTGGTAAAAGAACTGCTAGTACATTAACATTAAATAAAAGTACTATCCCTATTAATAAAACCATAATAGCGACAAACAAGAGCCAATAACTATTTACAATTTTTCTAACTCTAAAAAACTCTATTAAAGTTAAGACACCTGCTATAATAAATACAACACTAATACAGATATTTAAAATATTCATTGCTGCATTAGAATTAAACATAAATACAATTCCTAAAATAATAAATGCAATGCCTATTACTAAACTAAGCCAACCTTTTTCTACTTTTTCCACTAGAAAAACCTTTTTTAATGATAATCTAATAATCTAATAATCTAAGATTTATGTCCATTATACACTAATTTTCTATAGTTATTATCTTGTTTTATCAGAAAAATTTCTTATTTCATTATATACTTTTTATTTAAATAACAATTTTAGTAAAAACTAATGCAAAAATGTTGGAAAAGGGATATAATGGGGATATATTAATCAATAAATGGAGGAGAAATAATGGAAAATTTAAAGTTTACTAAAAACCATGAATGGGTTCGTGTTGAAGGAGATAAAGCAGTTATTGGTATTAGTGACTATGCTCAACACGCTATGGGCGATGTTGTGTTTGTTGAATTACCTGAAGTTGATGCTTCTTTCAAACAAGATGAAGGTATTGCTACAATTGAATCTGTTAAAGCAGTTTCAGATGTGTATGCTCCTATCTCTGGGAAAGTAATCGAAGTAAATGAAAAATTAGAAGATGAGCCAGCACTTATTAATGAGGACGCTTATGGCGAAGGATGGGTATATGCTGTTGAGATTGAAAATGTTTCTGAATTAGATAACCTAATGAGCAACAGTGAATACGAAGAATTCATTAAGAAGTAAATCCTACATTATTTATTAAATTATTAAAAATTAGAGTAATAAAACAAGTATTTTTACTACATGTATATGTGATTAAAGTACTTGTTTTTTCTACTTTCAAATAAGGAAAAAATAA
>NZ_CP014607.1 GCF_001584725.1 endosymbiont 'TC1' of Trimyema compressum
TATTTTGTTTGGTATGCAACACTATTTTGTTTGGTATGCAACACTATTTTGTTTTGGAAATACACTTATAAATGACACCAAATTATCTGGTAAATGACACCAAATTGTTTTGGAAATACACTTATAAATGACACCAAATTATCTGGTAAATGACACCAAATTGTTTTGGAAATACACTTATAAATGACACCAAATTATCTGGTAAATGACACCAAATTGTTTTGGAAATACACTTATAAATGACATAAATGACAATAAATGACAATAAATGACAACACAACATCATTTTGTTTGGTATGCAACACTATTTTGTTTGGTATGCAACACTATTTTGTTTGGTATGCAACACTATTTTGTTTGGTATGCAACACTATTTTGTTTGGTATGCAACACTATTTTGTTTGGTATGCAACACTATTTTGTTTTGGAATTGTTTTGTAAACGACATTAAAAAAAATATTAATGCTGTTGTATACCATGTAATTTTGTGTTAGAATTAGAATTAAAAAAAACAAGGAGGTCGCTCATGAAAAACGAAAAAAGTAAAACATATAATAATTTTGATACAGTAGTTCAAAGTAATTCAATAATAAAAGCAACCCATAACCTTACCAGAAACGAATTATTGACGTTTAAAAAACTCATTTCGATGGTAGATACTAAGAACGCTAATAGAAAAATTTACTTCACAAAAGCTGAATTAGTTGAATACTTATTTCCCCAAATTAAAGGTAAAGGAGTAGATACCTGCAATGAATATTATCTTAGAGCAAAAAACTATTGTAAAAAACTAATGGATATTATACTTGAATTTAACACAAAAGAGCGAACAACATGCATAGCGTTCTGCTCCAAACTCACCTGGGAAAATTATCAAAACTTAGTAGAATTATTTTTTACTCCTGACATAATGCCATATATATGCGAGATGAAAAAAAACTTTACCACTTACCAAATTGGAATGATACAAAAAATCAGATCTGCCTATGCTACACGCATTTATGAATACTGTAAAATGCATTTGCATAAAAGAAAATGGGTATGGGTAGAAAATCTAAATGAATTTAAAAAAATGTTAGGAGCCGAAAAAAAATACAAAAATAGATTTAACCAATTTAACGTAGCAATTCTTAAAAAATCCGTAACTGAAATCAATGAAAAAACCGACATCGCTGTCAGCTACAAAAAACTTAGAAACGGGAAAAATATTGACAGAATAGAGTTTACTGTAAAAAAATCTCTTAACTATATTCCAAAATAGCGCCAATTGTTTCCCCACTCTTCATTTCTTTTGCAGTTTAAAAGCATTTAAATACCCCTAGAAGCTTCTCAAATCATTTTTAGGTAATTATCTATACCCTGGAGATTTAAACGTCTCCTGAGGCTGTTTTTTTAATTCCTAGGTTTTTCTCGAGCGTTGGATAGTCTTTCCATTCGACTTCTATGAAAGCTTTATCGAAATCACTATAGTTCAAAGGCCTTTCTCCGCGATAAGACCAAGAGATATTGGGTATTGCGTTCATATTGTTCTCGAACGGGGTTAGAAGACCTCTATCGAATGTTTGTTTTATTTTTTGTATACTCTTAAATATTTTGCCGTAAATGGAGTAAATACCAATGATATTCTCACGCTCTTTCTTCCAGTTAATTTTTTTTGAAACGGCTAATTTTCTGATAAAGAAAGCGGCATATCTATACTTTTTATCATTTATTGAGAAATAATCATCAGGGATATATGCGAACAACTTCTTAGGAATCACCTCGTAGAACTCCTCAGAAAAGGGTATTGTTAAAATTCCTCTATGCAATGTTATTTCCCCGTCTATGAGTTTCATTTCTTTTATCATAAGCTCTTTTTTCTTTTTTTCTTTAATTTGATAATATTCGTATTCGATCTGGATATTATTGAGCAATTGGATGCTGTTTTTCATCTTCTCTAAAAAATTAGAACGGTCGCTTAAGCCTCTGATAAATTGATATTCATTCAAAAATAAAATAATTCTTCGGCTTTTCTTAGGTGTTTTTTTTGCCTCGATCAGAATCCAGTCTAGGAGCTTAATTGCATTAATATTAACAGAGAAGCCTTCTTTGATTTTGCTATAGTTAGTAACTGTAAGCGTTAAATTAGAATTCTCTAGTTTTACTGAAAATTCATCCATTTCGACATTATAATATACTCCTTTTTCCTTCAGTTGTTTTTTTTTAAGTATGTTTTTTTCATAACGGCAAGCGTAGTTAAAAGGTGTTTCTGCTTTATTATTTTGCAATAGATTTGCAATAGTATTATCGCTATTTTGAATATAATATACAGCATCAATTAAAGCATTAATGATTTTGTTTTGTGGCAATTTTTGATAAGTGCTCATGGTCTTTCCTCTATCCCTTTCTATTGGATTCTTAGTTCTGATTTTCATTCCTGTGGATACTGTGGATAACTTTTCTTTTTCTCGCGTTTTTTCTTTTCTTTTTATATCTTTTTATATCTTTTAGAGCCAAAAAAAAGGCCTTAATGATGCGGCTTATAGTTTAGATGTTGTCAAATTAATGAAAAATCCGAAATTCATATAAATTGCAATTAAAGTGCAATTAAAGTAAAGTGCAATACTGAACGAGAAATTCAAGCTAATAAACGGATTAAAAATCCTTAAAAAGGTTGCAACGTTGAAAATGGCTTTTGTTCGAATACATCATAAGCTGAGTGATAGTCGAAAAAGCACTTAAAAGGGACTATTCCATGCCTATTTTTCACGCAAGAAACAACAATTTCTCTAGGGGTTGCCTCTAAGGCCTTATTTAGTAATTCTTTTTTTTGTGAGCTATCTTTTGCTTCTTTGAAATTTTCTTGTAAAATAACACCTAGCTGAAAACCAAGAAGTACATCTGCTGTATACTCGATACTACCGCTTTCCTTGAAACTCTCAGTACCAAGTGTAGTTGAATAATTATCCCTATTTAGGCTAGAAATAAGAAAAATGGTAACTTCTAATTCTGAACTTATTTCCTTTAGGCCTTGGACATTATCATCTATTCTATTTTTATCGGAGTATGCTTTTTTGTCTGCTTCAGGCATAATTTGCAGGTAATCTACTACAACAAAAGGCTTTTTGCCATTCATTTTAATACAGTTTTTAATTTCATTTTTTATATATTTTAAATTCTGCTTTCTAGCATTAATATCAAAAACTTGTATGTTGGACCCAAACTGCTTAAATTTTCTTAGGCCTTCAAAGATAGTTTTATTCATTTTTCCGGAAATAATTTCACTAGACGGAATGGATTTTTTTCTATCAATCAAAAAAGCTTGTCTAGAAAGACTTTTAGAAAGAAATTGACACTCACCGATCTCAAGGCTAAAAATAAGAATTTGTTTCCCGTTGCTGGCCATTTGCTCACAGATTTGATGGACAAAGGTAGTTTTACCTACGCCAGTCGTACCTCCAAGAATATATAAGGATGGGAAAATCCCCCTCAAATTAGCGTCTAAATTGCCGAAACCCGTTTTGATCTTTTTGCATTCCTTGTGCAGTGAAATCGTTGCCGGATATTTTTCAAAAAATGTTTTCACCTGATTATTCGGATTTTTGATATTTTTTTTCTGATAATCTACACTTTTCCGAAATCCTTTTGGGTCAGCTGTATGCCAACTGTTAACATCCTTGTAGTGGGTCGGAATTTCAAGTTTTTTCACGAATTTATCGAAGGTTTTCATCGTATTATGGGCATTTTTACCTGCTTCGTCATTATCGAAAGCTGTAACGAATTTATATTTTTTTAGAATATTTATGTTTTTTTCTAAGATATTGCCTAACTTGCCTAAATGATTAACTCCACCTAAGGAAATTGCCTTCTCCCCTAGTACTTCTAAACTCAAAGCGTCGAATATTCCCTCCGTAACGAACAGTATTTCACAATTTGCTTTCTCATGCTCATACACATCTTTTAGAGCCTTTTTTTTAAGATAATCAGCGTTAAATAAAGGGATTTTACCTGTACTATTTAGATATTTTGCGTTTCCGTTATTACTTAGTACTCTCTTGGTATAAGCTACGACTTCTGGACCTTCCCAAATTGGCAATATAGCGCTTTTCTGGCCTTTCTCGACCGTAACGCATAACTTGTATTTTTTTATTAATTTTTCAGTTAAGCCTCTCTTTAAAAAGTAATTAAGGTCTTCTTTTTTTTGTTTCTGGTATATAGTTTCAACCTCTAGTGTAAAGTCTCTTTTTTTATCCTCTACAACATGGTTTTTTCTAACGGTATTTCTCCTTTTCTCTTGGCTCGTATAGCTTTGATAGCTTTCTTTTCCGCTATTAAAATAGGGTTCTCCAGCTAGTTCGCATAGTTCTCTATATGCCTGTTCAGGAGTAAGACCACAGACCTCTTCCAGAAACTTATAGGCTTTTCCGCCTTTACAACATTGGCTGAAACTACAGTAACTATTATTCTCCACGTAGATCGTAAAATGCCCCTTGTGACCGCATACTGGGCAAGGTTCTATCCCGTATATCCTATTGCCTATTTTCTTCACGCTATACCCTTTTTTTTGGGCTAATTCCAAAAGGCTAATTTTCGCTTCTAGCTCGTTGATTTTCATATGCTAATTTTCCTTTCTTTTTTGTTTTTTGTTAATGGTGTTTTTTTAATAAACAGGCAAAATAGCGGTTAAAAAAATAATTTTTATTATTCAATTTTCAAAGATCTGGACAAGAGATATTTGAAAGACTAGGCTGAATCTAGCCTTTTCTGCAAAAATAAAGAAACATCTTTTTTTGCATCATGGGTTTATCACTTTCCCTATTTCTAAGGGATTACGAAGGTATAACTTAAATAGCGCATTACCATGAACTTTCGCTACTACGGATTATTCTTTGGAGTTTTTTTCTTTTTGACTGGTTTTTCCAAACATTACCATTTCTGTTTCCACTTCGTCTAAATTTCTTAATTATTTATTATATTTTTTTGATATAAAATATAAAGTTTCATAGATAGGACACCGTGTGACTAAGGAGTAACTATCTTTATTCACCATTAACTATAGTACTTAAGTATTACTTAAGTACTACTTAAGTACTTAAATACTTAAGCATTTCAAGCGATAAAAAACCGCCTATTTATGGGCATTTCAGCTTATGCCGTGTGCGCTCAACCCCATGAATTATGTATTGAACCCCATGAATTATGTATTCAACCCCATGAATGTATTCAACCCCATGTTCGTTTGTATTCAACCCCATCTTTGCAATATATATATTGATTGCAACATATATTATTAATTTGGTTGATTACAATTTGAGCAAAAAAAACTCCTTTTTCTGAAGTAGCTCTCTACTGAATCAGACAGGTGCCAGTGACAGCATATGAGTTCAATCTCATCTATTATCTGTTTGACAGGAGTATCTCAGACCTGTGACTCAATTCTTTTTGCCTTTTGGCCGTCGTGGATAAAAGTAAAGCAATCGTTGCAGTACAGCTACCCCTCAATGGGAAGAATTCTGTCAAGACCCACATTCATATCCTTTATTCTAGAGTAAAATTTTACCTAGATAGGTGCCAGGATGGCTTATTTTTTACCATCATTTTATTCTGGACAGGACCGTCAAAACCTATATGTGTTTTTTATGTGTTTTTTATGTGTTTTTTATGTGTTTTTTATGTGTTTTTTATGTGTTTTTTATGTGTTTTTTATGTGTTTTTTATGTGTTTTTTTCTAACTTTTTCTGAATAGGCGAAGATAGTAAAACCTATGTTTTGTTGTATAATTTTAAAGGGTAGTTTATCTTCTGTTATTTCATAAACACCTCCTTTAAATTCACGTGATTCATTGTTAATACCCCCTTATTTATTTTTTTAAAAAAGGCTTTATATCCGCATATAAAACAGAGCCAAAAGCTTTTTTTACTTCAACGATAATTGACTTTCCTATTAATTCATCCTTCATTTCAAAAGGCACTTTAAACTTATCTTTAAATTTTTTGTATTGTCTGTTCTTTTTCACGGGATTAACATACCATTTACGCTCTTCATCCATATATTGAGCATACATCATTTTGCTTTGGTAGTTTTTGCTTCCGTAAGTGAAGTAAATAATAATACCAATACCATGATCTTCTACAGCTGTAATTTCCCCTTCTAGTATTTCTCCTGTTTCTTCTTCTGTGAATTTTTCTATAACAGCAACTTCAAAGAGAGAATTAAAATTATCATAAGCATAAATATCTTTTTTAATGCCAATGGCTTTCTTTAGTTCCATAAACGGGAGATTAAAGTATTCTTTACACCACGCCTCTACCTTCGCCGACTTTTCTTCGTTATCAATAAATTCACCATTATTATAGACTTGCTTATTAAATATTATTTCTCTAATTTCTCCTCGTTTTCGGTCTAAGAATACAAAAAGTGCTTTATTGTTATTATTGCTATAGGTAACCTCTACTAATTCTAGTTCTTTTAATATATTATCCATTATCTTCTCCTTTTGTTATTTTATTCTATTGTGTAAGCAAATAAATGCTCTTCTAAGAGGTTTGTAATTTTCTCTAATGCTATTTGTTGTGTTATAGAGATAGACACCTTACAAGGCAATTTAAAGGCGTTGAGCGCTCTTCTGCATTTTTGAGTCGATTTATCTTGTAAAACTAACGCTAAATTTAGGTGTTCCTGGTAATTTAGTAATAAAAATTGATTATTTGTCATTTTTTCTAAAACGTCTAAATCATTCTTTATTTTTTCAAAAAACACAACGAGCTCTTCCTCTATTTTTTTCATACTATAAGTTTTATTTAAATATTCATTTTTTATAAATTTATCAATTGTTAGCCAAGATATTTTATATATAAGTTGATTTCTCTTATTAAATAATTTTTCTATAGCGTTTTTTTTATTACTTCTCTCTGATTCTTCTAGGTCTCTCACTTTACTCCTAGCATCTTTCTCTGCCTCTTTAATACCTTGTATCAGTTCTTTTATTTGGCCCTCAAAGTGCAGATAAGGCGATAGGAGATCTTGTTTTATTTTTTTCTTGAGGCTATCTATTGCATATATTGTTTTATTTGCATTTGCTAGTATCTTCTTAACTTCTTTTACCGTTTTTTCATTGACTTCAGAATTGCGAATAAATTTACTAATTGTCTCTATATTTTCTTTCAAAACATCAAAATTACTAATAAATATCTTGTCTTTAGTATAAGTAATATCAGATTTTTTAAAAAATAATTGTAATTCATTATCCATATTACGGGGCCCTTTCTTGTAAATTTTATATAAAAAAAGATAATAATTAAATTATCTCTTAGTTTAGTTATTTAATTAGTTTAGTTATTTAATTAAAATATTAATAAAATTGTGTACTCTTATGGAGTTCTATAAATAAGCTATCTTCATTACGTCTATTCAGGTAATAAAAGGTTTTTGCCTCTTTAATACTTAAGTGTCTTATATTTTCCCGGGAACGATCATATCCACCCTTTTTAATAGCTTCGTTAAAATATTTCTCTAATTTTTTCTCATCGTAATTGCTTTCTATAAATAGATAATCATAAGGAATTTCAGGAGCATTGTCTAAGCTACTCGTATCCGTTGCATAAATAATATTATCTTGATCAAGACTTTCCCAAACATAACCATAAGTTAAGACACTATGATAACAGTTAAAGGCTTTAAAGGTATATTTTGAAACCTGATACGGCTTTGAAGAACTAATTATATTAATACGTATTCCTTTATCTTTAAGATAGCTATATACTTCATAATTACTAATAATCTTCACATGTGGAAACAACTGGGATATTTTTTTTAAAGCAGTAAAGTTCAGGTGATCTTGATGAATATGGGTTATAAGTAAATAACGAGTATTATAAAGAGCTTCTTCTGCTTTTTTAAAACTTACGCCAATATCGACCATAACATCATCAATAAGAACACAGTTCCCTTCTCTACTTGAGCTTCCTATTATTTCATAATTTACCATGACTCACCTTCTTAATATTTGCTTAATATTTGTTTTTTTGCATTAAAAAAGAGATAGCTCTTAACCGTCTCTTAATTAATAATTTTAACTTTATATGTATTGTAACTTATAAGGTTAAAATGGAAAATCTTTTAAATTTTTTTTATTTATAAACCCTTTAATAAAGGGCATTGTAGCTTATTATAAAAAACTTTTTTCGGTATTTAGGGTTACTTTTTACTTGTCAACCCCCCTGCTTGTTCCAAAATTACGTTATATATATTTTAAAAGCCTTTAAAATAGCGGCTTTGAGGCTCTTTTTTTTGATCCAAAATTTTCGTAAATTATATATGTCTAATAGTTCTGTTGATTGCTCTTTAATGCCTATATAAAGGGATATTTAACTAATGCTTAATGTATATAAATTTATTTTTATTTATACTTCTAGGATTCAAATATAACACATCTTAAAAAAACTGTCAAACTTTTATAGTATTTTTTTGTATTTACTTCAGCTTTTTCTCTAAATTTCATAACTTTTTGGGTTATAGCGTTAATTATCTCCTCACCTATTCATTTCTTTTGCCGTTTAAAAGCATTTAAATACCCCTAGAAGCTTCTCAAATCATTTTTAGGTAATTATCTATACCCTGGAGATTTGAACGTCTCCTGGGGCTGTTTAAAAAACAAACTTACAAATTGTAACTTACAAATCCTAATATAACAGTTATAATCATTGTGATAAATATAGCCTTTGAAGTATTTCTTTCCGCTGTTAATCTTTTTTCAGCCTCTTTACGCTCTTCACTTAATCTATCCTCAGCTATTTTACGCTCTTCACTTAATCTAGCCTCAGCTATTTTACGCTCTTCACTTAATCTTCTTTCTTCCGCTCTTAATCTTTTTTCAGCCTCTTTACGCTCTTCACTTAATCTTCTTTCTTCCGCTCTTAACCTAGCCTCAGCCTCTTTACGCTCTTCACTTAATCTAGCCTCAGCAAATCTTCTGTCTTCATCCATCTTAGCTAGAAATCTTTGCATAAACTTTTCGTGTTCATAAAAGACATCCTTTTCAACGTAGTTTTTATTTTCCATTTTAATCTCTCCTTAAAATATAATCTAGTTTCTTTATAATCTAGTTTCATTTGCCGTTTAAAAGCATTTAAATACCCCTAGAAGCTTCTCAAATCGTTCTTATGTATTAGTTTATATCCTGGAGATTTGAACGCCTCCTGAGGCTGTTTTTTTAATTCTTAGGTTTTAGTTTTTTAAAAGTTTGTCTTGTTGATTTAATATTTACTCAAAAACAAAGATTCAGCATACTATATATTTTTTATTTTTTATATTTATATATCGTAACACGCGAAACGCTTAGAGCCTTTGCTGCTTCTGTCACTGTAGCCATTGGATGTTCTTCAAGATAGTCCTTGACCATTTTTTCTTTTCTTGGTCTGCCATTTTCATTTCGCAATTCTCCATTTAGACGATCAAATTCCTGCATATATATAATTCTTTTTAAGTGATTTATTTGCTTACGGTAATTCCGCCTATTCTTTTGAATATGAATCCCTGTTAACTCAGAGATAGTCTCAATTGGAAAGGTAATATAGTCATCATTAAACGCCTTAAGGGCTGAAAGAACATCTGCTCTTGTAAAATGATTATCTTCAGTAGAAGTCAAGCTATCTAAATGATCTATCAGTGAAAAAGCATCGTTCTCAAGTTCTTCTCTACTTAAACCACACTTCTTTGCATAAATAGCAAGACACATCACACCATAATATCTATGCCCTTCACATATTTCAGATTTAACTTTTTTATGCCACCAGTCATATAGATCACGTTTAACTGTCCAGTATGCTTTCTTTTCACCTTTTACTATTCTCTTTTCGTACCATTCTGGATACTTTTCTTTTGCTTCTGACAATGACAATGAACGCTTAGAACGCTTTGAACTCTTAGAATTAAACTGAGTTACCCTGTTTTCTTGAGTTACCCTGTTTTCTTCCTCCACAAACTCATTTAAATACTCAATAGATACTTTATCTCCGACCATATAAGCCTGTGTTCTAGTACCTTTTTTTGTAATTCCACCCACCAGTCTAAACCCTTGAAAGATAGATTGATACTGTATATTGTCATATAAGCTGGTAACAAATTCATTCCACAACTTATGTGTGAGTTCGTTTTTTAAATTATTTATTTGAACAATATTTCTTTCAAAGCAAGGGATAGGCTTTAAAAGAACATAATAAATGTGCAATCCATTCCCAGAATTCACAATATAAGTTGGTTTAGGTAAATGATTACTAGGACCATTCCCATCCATTTGATAGAATAAATCAACTATATATTGCTTTTTAGTCATCCCATCCAGATCAATTGCTATAGCATAAATTAACCTGGCATTAGCACTGCGTCTTGACTTTCCAATATAACTAATAGGACTCAATAATATGAAGGATTGACGTTGTAATAATACATCCAGCATATCCAAATCATCAGTAATAGTATAACGTTTAATATTTCTTTTTTGTTTAGTTTCAGAAAGAAGCTCAATAGCAATAGCATTATACTTACCTTGAGTATAGATACCTTTTCTTTGTAATTCACCTAAAGGAAAGATAGATCTATAGAAATCTTTAGGGTCTATAGCATCACAATATGTATTCAAATAATCAGCTTTAAAATCAATAGTATTATTAGACATAAAATATTCCCCCTCCTTAATACAAAGATATATATTAATACAAAGATATATATTAATACAAAGATATATATTAATACAAAGATATATATTAATACAAAGATATATATTAATACAAAGATATATATTAATACAAAGATATATATTAATACAAAGATATATATTAATACAAAGATATATATTAATACAAAGATATATATTAATACAAAGATATATATTAATACAAAGATATATATTAATACAAAGATATATATTAATACAAAGATATATATTAATACAAAGATATATATTAATACAAAGATATATATTAATACAAAGATATATATTAATACAAAGATATATATTAATTATATGTGGGGACATACAGGACATACAGGACGCTTATTTTATCAATGTTTTTTGTACACTTTATATTTATAATACTACATCATTTATTTTTAGAAGTCAAGCTAAATTTTAGATAAAAACAACCTAATGAAATATGCATTATTATATACAAAATACATATATAATCAATGCAGTATTTGTACACTTTATATGCATTATATATGCATTATATGCATTATATATACAGGATGTTTATTTTTAGAAGTCAAGCTAAATTTTAGATAAAAACAACCTAATGAAATAATATATTATACAAAATACTTATTTAATCAATGTAGTATTTGTACACCCTTTACTTAGAGCATTTCTTTAGAGCCTGTCTTAATTTCATACTGAACACCTAATGTATTTAATAATGCTCTTGCATGACTATAGACTAGACTTTCAGAGCTGTCTTTACCCTTTAATGTTTTAGCCTCATATGGATTGGTAACAAAGGCTAATTCAAAAATAAAAGCAGTAGGTTTAGTTCTACCTATAAAACCAAAATCATTGCCACATTTAACGCCTCTAAAAGGCATTTCAAGTTTGCTATATACTGGTTGAAGTAGTTTAGCTAGTCTATTTGCCATTTCATTGCTTTTAGTATTGGTATGACAAAGTATTTCCCATCCTCTAGCCTTTTGATTACTTGATGCATTTAAATGATAGTCAATGGCTAAGGTGTTTTCGCCTGATAGATAGTTATTATTAACAAAAGTTACTGCACCATTAACATCACTATTAGCATCGCTTCCATTAGGCACTTTAATATGCTTAAAAGGACTTCTGTAATTAAAACAATTATCCAAAACCCAACGAACACGATCTATAAATTCTGAGCAATAATCTCTTTCATTTAATCCATTGCCACAAGCACCAGGATCACTGCCCCCATGACCACCGCTAATTAATAGTTTACTCATATATTTCACCTCCTTTTTACAACTTTCGCTAGAGTCCGTACTTTTTTCATTGCAATTTTCTTTCCAATCAGCCATTTGCATTTTATATACTCCTTTTAATGTAATTCTTGATAGTCCTGAACTCTTGGGCTATCCTTAAATCCTTTAGTAGTAGGGTCATTAATAGCGTTTATTAAGCTCGTTCCTATTAGTAATAATACATAAGGATTAGAAATGGCTAATAAAATCAGTTCAAAAAATTTAGAAAAGCTAGTTATATCCTCTACATTAACTCCAAAATAACCCATTACTGGAAGAACAACGGACCATATAACTTGAGTTATGAATACAGGATTTTTTAGCCTTAGTTTTAAATTAATCATTTTTCTTACCTCCTTTTTTAAATTAATTAGACTTTTTTATTGAGAAAAAATATCCACATTAGGGGTTAAAACAACCTATTACCTTGAGGAGTGTAGATAATAAACCCTTAAACTTTAATAATATATCTTATACCATCTTCATTTGGAATAAGGGGCATTTTAATTTTGTCCTCAGAGTCCGGTAAATTAATTTTTGCAACTAAATCAACAAATAGGTTTCTGTCATATTCCTGTCCGTCACAAAGTCTCCATCCAGTAGGTATATCCCCACCCATATATCTTACAATCGTTCCAATAGGAGCTATGGTAGATATTGTCTTAGATAAACTTATAAACACCATGCCTATAGAAGCTATGTTTTTCACTTCGAATATTTCATTATTTATTTTTTTTAAAGTTTCGGTTATGTTTTTTAAAGGACTTGTACAATCGCAAGCTAATTCCCTTTGTATTCTTGCTGCTTCTTCAAAATAATTCACGTTTTTTAAAGCATTTATATTGTTTCTTATTTTACCAATAGATACTTCAATCTTTTCTAAAGGCGGTTCTGAAATGGGTTCTATTTTAGGTTCTATTTTAGGTGGTTTAGGTTCTATTTTAGGTGGTGGTGGCAGTGTAAAATTAAATTTATCTGTATAGTTATTCTTAATAGAATATTTATTACCAAGTATTAATTTTACTAAAGCCTCCGCATGTCCATAAACTAAGTATTCTGAACCCACCCACGCATCATTTAAGACTAAAACATCATTAGAATTACTGACACATGCTATCTCACAAATCAGCGCTAGGGGCTTAACTAACGATATATAGCCTCTTCTATTGCCAACTGAATTACCAATACTGCCAAGACCAGCTCTTTTATAAGCAGGTTGTAAGTGCTCTAAATAAGCCTTAGCGTAACCTAAAGAGTGATTATCATTATGATGATAAATTTTAGCGCCACTTGTAGTAGCATTGCCGGCAATTCCTAAATGGAAGTCGACAGCAATTGTATTCACTACTGATTTTCGTTTATAAAGTTCATTAATTTCTTGTGCGGCATTCGATATCCTAGGTGTTGTTATTCTTATAATTTCAAGCTGTTCCTGATAATTAAAACAATTTCTCAAGACCCATTCAACACGATTGACAAACGTAGGTATATAGTTTTTTTCTAAAATACCCTTTCCATTATTACCTCCGTCGTCGCTTGAAAATGAAGAACTAATATATAAAACATTCACTTATATTTCACCTCCTTTTTAAAATATTAATTTAAAGATTTCTGTTAATATCATAGCGCCTAAACTTGATGCTATGGCTATAAAAATAATAAAATAATTCTTTGGTTTTTCTAATTTATTTTTAATTTCCAAAATGTCTTCTATGATATTTTCTTGTTTTGTGGTAATGGCCGATATTTTAACAAAAACAGTTGTTAGTTGTTTTTGCGTGTCTTCGATAGTAGTAATTTTATCAATAAGTTCTGTTAGTTGTTTTCCATATAAATCCATTTTATCTCCTCCTTTTTTATAAAAAAACTATAAGCACTTAATAATTACCCCTATATCATTTTTTGATAAATTGGGTATAGTAAACTCAGTATTTGTATGCTCACAAAGTGCCCAAAGTATAGGGTATTGTTCTTTTTTATAAGTTTTCCCATCACAGAAAAGCCAATTTATAGATAACTTTTTTACTTCTTTATGTATATTAATAATAGTGCCAATAGGGAATTTTTTATCAATAGCATCCCTAAGCGTTTTCGAAGGTCCGATTGCTTCAGAAATTTCGAGCTTTATATCCTCTGATATTTCTGCTAACTCGTTGATACACTCTATATAATAAATACTTATAGACTCACTAATCTTAGCGACATCTTCAAAATATAATGTTGTTAGATAATTATTAGCTTGCTGTTTTATGTTTTGAAGTTTCTGTTCAATTGCCTCTAATTTATTTAATTCAAGCTTTTCATCCATTTTAAAATCTCCTTTTTTTTATATTTTATATCACTCTTTTTTCTAAAATAATAAAATGATCATCTAAGGCTTTTGCTTTATCTTTTTTTTCAAAAACAATTACATTTTCTTTTTCATTTAAATACAGGCTGTCTATGGTGAAAAACCTTCTATTGCCCGAATATTTATATTCAGTTATTTCTATTTGAGTAAAGTTATTAACTTTAATTGTATAATTGCCCGGAATATTATCAGTATTATTAATAACGGTATATACAGTAACAGCGGCTTTTTTATCTAAATAAAAATATATAAAATTCCTGTCGTTTCTTATATCTGTATGTAGAAACGAGGCATGTTTACCCTTACAAAATTGATTGATTGGAAAATGCCCTTCTAGCTTAACTGCTGCTTCTGGGAATACTAAAAATATATAAGTCACTTTAAGAATGCCTAAAATCGACTCTTCTTCCTTTTCTTCAATTTTCATAAAAACCGGTTTGCCTCTAAAAAAATACCCTGGATATTTAGAAATTTCTATTTCTATTTCTTTATTAAGATCTAATAAAAGTTTATTTAATTGTTGAACTTTTAAATAAGCATCTGATTCTCTTTCCACTTCAGTTTTGCCTGACCCAAAAATATTAATCGTAACTGTAATCTCTCTATTTTCGTAAATATTAACATCATCAAAATAATAAGATAAATCAACAAAACCTTGTTTAGCTGGGTATTCATGTATTATTTTTTTTTTAATAACATCAGAAATTGTTACATTAATTAACGACAGTGAGGATGAGTTATTAATATAATCTTCAAATGTGTCTTCATCTATATCTTTTCTGTCCCTTATTCTAAAATATCTTTTTGATTGGCCTATTACCGCTTCATTATTATCCATTTTATTTCCCCCTATAAATCTTAGCTAGCGTCTTTATGTAGTTAAATTTTATGTTTTTTAATTCTATTTTTTTTACGTAAGGTGCTGAGAGATCAAAGTTTATTTTTTTTATGAAAAATTCGGCAGTAGTACCTAAAGCTTCATTAATTATTTTTATTTTTCTATTAAGTTTAACTATATTTTTTTGATCAATAAATTCAATATTAAATGACGTTTGAGGTTCTTTAGCTAATGTTAATTGTCTCTTAACCTCTGATTCAATTACAGCTAAATTATCAATGTCACAAGTTCTGTTAACTCTAAAAGACCCATATTTTTTTATAGAAATAGGATCTGTTGTTTTAGCAACAGCAGTTACTGTAGTGTTCTGAACTTCCTTTCCGCTTAAATAAATACAATTAGCAAAAGATGAATAATCAAATTCATCGCTGTAGTTATAAACTAGATCTCCGTATTTAAAAGAAGCTATCGTAGCATCATCCTGTTTATTAAAATAAAATATATGCATATGTGTATTAAAATCATAAATAAAGTTTAGATTTAATTCATAAAAATGAATACTATCTAAAATAAGCCTGTTTAAGGACTCTTCTTCATTGTAAGATGCACTAAATTGTTTTATTACTTGATCCGTTTTTTGTTTATCAAAACTATATCTATTCACATCAAATTCTTCTTGACAGCCTTGTAATGACATTAAAATAGAATCTATAAAGTTTTTTGAAGTATACTTATACTCCCTAATGTTTTTATCTTTTATAACATTATTAATTACACATACAGGTCTATATTTAAAGAAAATATGACTAGAGATACAAGTTATTTCCATCCCTATATTAAGGTTTTCGTCAGCAAAAGATTTTCTATTAAGTAAAATTCCTGTGAATATTTGTTCGTGTCCTTTTTCATTTTCCTCTTCTACAACGATATCTGTCTCTAAGGGTAGTAATTTTTTAAAAGCTTCGTTGTTTGGATAGATTTTAAAAAGAAAAGAACCTATCTTGTTAGAAGTTATATCAATAACAGCTTCAGTTATATTATTAGTGAGATTATATAAATCGGAGGTATGTATCTTAAATTTTCCATAACTATTATTATAACCATAAACATTAAAATTTATTTTCATTGATTTCTCCTATAGGCCAAATGATTCAATTACATACTCTGTATTATTTTGCTCGTTGATTTTATCTTTTAATCTTGTGACGACCTTCATATCAAGCATATTAATTGTTATTGTCTCAGGCATTTTAAAGCTATTTAGCATCCCACTTTTTTTTTCTTCAGAACTTAACGGAATAATTTTAGCGCCTTTTGACGTGTTGTAAAGTAATTCCGGTCCTTGCTCACCTACAACTGCCATACCGCTCTTCAAAGTACCTCCTTTAGCCATATAACCAATATTAGCAATATAACCAACCTTTCCACCAACAAAGGGGATACTATTAACTAATCCGATAGCAAAATTAAGGCCATTGATTACATTATTAATTAAGCCAATAACCCCATTAATTGCATTTCTAATTATGCCTGCTGCTGCATTGCCAACGCCTTGAAAAAAGCCAGTAATCTTACCGACTACACTGGAAACAAAACTACATAACCAATTAAAACGATCAACAGCTCCATTTACAGCCCCTTTTATGGCATTGCTTATCGTACTCCCTAGCCAATTGAAAAATCCGCCAATGGCCATGCAAATATTGTTAACACCATTCCTAAACCAATCAAGATTATTATAGGCCCAAATAATGCTAGCCACTAAAGCAGCAATAGCTACAATAATAATGCCAATAGGATTCGCGCTCATAGCAACATTTAAAGCCCACTGTACAGCCGTCATAATAGTGGTTACAGCGTGTAAGCCTTTAATAAAATTAATAAGAGCGCTTAGCATTGTACAAATATTACCGATAATTAAAAAACCTTTAATACCTGTAATTACAGCCAGAATAGCTGGTACAAAAGGTATCATAGCTGTTATAAAATCAGCAAACCCTTGAATAAAATTTTTTATTTTTGACTCATTTTCTGTAAAAGCCGTAATTAATTTATCTAAAAAAGGAATAATAATAGGGACAACAGCAGCAATTAATTTATTTTTAAACATAGTTAACTTACCGCTCACTCTATCCATCATCATACTAGCTGTCTCCATCTTGTTAACTTGATCTGCATCCATAATAGAGCCACTAGCTTTAATAGCTTTTATGTTTTTATTAATACCTTCTGCTCCTTGGTTTAAAATCGGATTTAATTCTGAATATGATCGTCCAAAAAGTTGTTGTGCTAACATATTTCGCTCAGTCTCATTTTTCATGCCAGCTAATGACGTTAATGTATCGATATAGATACTTTCTGAACTCCTAAGATTATTGTTGTTATCTAAGATAGCAATACCCATTTTATTTAAAGCGCTAGTAGCATTATCCCCTTCTTCATCCGTCTTCCTAATTTGACCAGTTAATTTACTCATACTGGTTTGCAGAACACCTGAATCTATGCCTAATTTCCCAAATAATTTAGAAAATGTTTGGAAATTTTCAATACTCATAGACGCTTTTTGGGCCTCTGCTTTAACTTCCCTAAAATGATTAATAGTACTTCCAACACCTAAGGCCATACCACCAAATGCGGCAACACATGCACCTATTCCAATACTTAAGCGATTAAATTTAGTCTGTGTTTTATTAGCCTCACCTTGCAGTTTATTAAAACTACTAACCCCAGTTGTTTTAAGCTCTTTTAATTTATGATTAAGGCCATTGATTGAAGATTCTGTTTTATTCATAGCTATTTGTATATTTTTAGCTTGCCTTGATTCTTTTCCCTCGCTGGCTACTACTTGATCATATGCTGTTTTAAGGCTAGATAAGTGCTGTTTTTGTATAGCTATCTTCTGCGTGGTTTCGTTAATCCGTGCCGCTGTTATTTTACTTTTCTTGCCAAAACCATCAATACCACTAATCGCTTTCTTCGTTTCGGAATCAATTAAATTTAATTCTTGTCTTGCATTTTTTAAACTTTGCGTAAGGGATACTTCTCCAGTTGTTTTGAAGGCAATAACAATATTTTTTGTTACATCTGACATTTTTTACTCCTTTTTTTATTTGTTAAACCTAAATAAAGCCATCTTTAAATTCACTATTATTTTTATCGTTTAGCACACCCGGATTTTCTGTTTTAAGATAATTAATAAACATTTTAAACATTATATTAGGCGTTAGCATTAAAAAAGCGTTATAATCTAAATTTAATAAACTTAAACCGATATATAGATAGAAAGCCAAATAGTCTCCCTTAGTCGTTACTCTTTTTTTTTATTTTCTGGCTTTTCATTTTCATTTTTATTATTAATAAGCTCAATGTCACTTGGATCTATATCGCCAGCAATCATGGTTGTCCAGCACATTTGTAAGGCCGTTTGATCTTTTGAAATAGCATGTGTAATTTCCTGAGCCTCATCATAGGTCAAAACAACTCCGGCGCCTGCAAAAAGACCCCAAATAATGGCTAAATTCGCTTTTATAATTCCAGGGAAACCTAAGGAAGTATTATCATTAGTTCCTTTATTGTGACTCTCAGCAACAGCCTGTATTCTTTCCAAGACCGCTGTAAAAGCATCGAAGTCACCTTCATATAATTCATCAACTATCATTACCGACAAATTGTTCCAGTGAATAACCTGCTCTATTTCTTCTCCAAATAAATTAAACTTAACCTTATTTTTATTAATATTGTTTTTATTTTTTCTTAAAATTTCTTTTAAATTAGCCATTAGTTTTATCTGCCTTTAAAATAGGAATTTGATCTTCATATAGATAAATATTATTTAACATTTCATCTTCATTAATTGTTTTAGCAGTTGCCAATTGTGAAACAATAGTTCTAGTTATACCTTCATCACCCACTGGTAGAAATTTAATAGTATAATTGTCTGATTGAAATTTTACCTTGTCTTCTGAAGTTTCTAAATCCGAGTCAGAAGGAATAATTTTACAATTCCCAAAATAACACCACTCTTTGTTTCCGTCAGAATAGATACTATTTTCTAAAGCCATTCCAAACGAAATAGGAGTATCGTTTATCGTTTCTGTTAACAGACCTTTTTCACTTATTTTTTTGCCAGATAATTTAGCCCTTAGTTCAATCGGAAGATAATACGTTTCTATCTCTATTTCCCCTCCTGTTGTTTTAGTCGCGGTTAAGATAGGTCTGCCAGAGCCATAGGCTGTTTCCATAGACGACTCCAATTTAATAGATAATTTAATAATATTGTCTATTAACCATCCATTTGTTAAGTCATATTTTGGTTTGCCTTTTTCTTCTCCCGTTAATTCGTAAAATGCAACCTTTCCGCAAGTAATTCTAGCTACCTGTTTATTTTTGTTTTTCATATTATTTAACTCCTTTTTTATTCTTATTTTTTACTAAATACTGACCAAGATATTTTAAAAACGCCTGTTTATTTTTTTATTGCATTAATATTTTTATCGAATGTAGTTTTAAGTTTATCTATGGTTTTTTGAGCATAGTGAATACCTTTAGTTTTTCCTTTAAAAGAGCCTTTTTTTGTTTTTCTTAATCCGGTACCTTTCTCTGTAAATAACCAATGTTTTTCCGCGGTGACATACCACGATTTATTTTTTAATTGAGCTGTAAAACTAGCTCGCAAGTTACCCGTTCTATGTGGGGCTGTTCTAGCGAGCATTTTAGCTGTTATTATCGCATTTTTATGACAAGCTTCGCGGGCTAATCTAACCATATTTTTACCAATTTTATCTAAATTATCCATAATTAATACCCCCCTACATAGTTAATATACTTGTAAATAAATGTAAATAATAATATTCGTCAATTTCTTCAATAGAGCTTGATTCAGATTCATTGTTAATTAAAATACTGCTTAAACTAAGATAATTTGAAAACTGCCTTTTAAGTTCTATGTTGTTTTTATTTTTTTGAATTAATAATATTTCATACTCTGTTAAACTGCCTATAGCTTTGCCGCTCGCATAAATTTTATTGCAATTTAAACTTCTATAAACAATATATGGTGATATTGTCTGGCCGTCTGCAAGGTCTCTAAAAACACTAATTTTCGGGTCAAAATCTTTTAAAATTTTATATAATTCTAAATCATCAGTAATCATTATTTTATCCTTCCTAATACTATATCTATTCTCCTCTCTTTATAGTCTTCATAAATATTTTTTATTTCATATAACGTGTTATTTATACGGACTAAATCTGTAGCTTTAAGCGTTTTAAAAATCAAGGGAATCCTAACAGACAGGTCAATTGAATAACTTTCCTGCCTTGCTAATTCTTTATCGTTATTAGAAATTCGTCGTTTTTGAAAAAAACTAGAAAAAAGAACAACCAGATTTGTGTCTTCCAGTTGTCCCATATTATTCTTTGCTTTTTGCATTTCACAAACTTCTAAAATACCATCTCTTAGCTCGTTAATCATTAAAATCTCCTGCCATTAAATCTCCCTTTATTTGCCATAAAAAATTAGTAAATATAGGATTTTGCATTGCTTTATCTACTAACATGCTTCTATTTTCATAAAGCTGAGCAACTAACATATTAATTAATATATCGGTTCTTTTATCTTGCATAGCCATTAAAAGGATTTTATCTTGCATTTCTTTATCTTTTGTTTTCATGTCTATATAGCTATTAAAACTGCTCCTTATGTAGCTTTCAGCAGAATCAATTAAGCGAATGATTAAACTATCTTCGTCATTATGGATAACCCTTAAAAATAGCTTCGTTTCTTCTAGTTTCATCCTATATTTACCTTTCTTTTTTTATTTTTTTTTATTTTTTGGCGTTGTTAATCCAATATAATCTGTTACTGATCTCAAATAACTTTCTCCGTCTTCTTCGACTTTTCCATCTTCTTTGACTTCTCTGTCTACTTCGACTTTTCCATCTTCTTTGACTTCTCTGTCTACTTCGACTTTTGGTGAAGAATGCAAATTAATTACTTTTTTTTAAACTCAATTAAAGCTACCCCATTAGTATCAATTACATCTCCATCGGCCGCAGTTGCAAATAAATAGCCTTGATTATAACCCCCTAATACAGCTGTGTCATAATTTGTAATATCCATTTCTACAGCTATATTAAAATAATAAGCTGTTTGTAAATCCCCATAAATCATTGTGTTATCAGGAATAATATCAGATATAATAACTGGTACACCTAAGACCTGGCCGTTAAAACTATCTCCATATCCAATTATTTGGAAAATAGGTCTATCATTTTTATCACTGATCGTATCTAATTCTCCTAATGTTTTTCTATTAAAATATAAAACTGATTTCTGAGCATAGGGAGCGGTTAATGTACTTCTAAGTGTTGTTGCTATATTTTTATAGTTAAATTCTATATTTATTTTAGAGTTACTTAAAGCCGGTACAATCCCTTTTGGTTGAGTTTCCCCTGTTCCGTTAATAATCATATTATCAAAGGCTAGCGCAAGTGATGATGATACTTTTTCAATAATATAATTTTCTAGATTAAACATGGATACCTGTAATAATAGCTTTGAAATTTCTACTCTGACAGTTGCTAATTTAGGTTTTAATGTTTTTTTACTAAAAATCGGAGTTTCACTTAAAGTTCTAGGCCCTTCATGATCCCCTGCCCATTGCACTACGATATCTGAATTATCATAGATTAAGTCTATATTACCAGGTACATAAGATATCCCCACTCTTGGTAAAATAACTGAAGTATTTAAAATTTTAGTTATAATTTGATCGTAAATAATAGTTGGAACAACTAATGATCCCTTATTTTTTCCTACATTTCCTTCATTTAGGTTTGTTGCCCTAAATTCTCTGTACTCTTCAAAAGGTTTTCTATCACCAGTTGCTATTGATCTAAAACTATTAATAAATAGATCTTTTTCTAGGGTTTGTATTTCAGTTTTGGATAAAAAATCCATATTTAGATTGCCTTTTCTAAATTCTTGTAATAAATCTGTCATTTTCTTTTCTTTCCCTTCTTTTGTTGTTTTGTTTTTAAGTTCATTTTCCATATTTTTCTTAATTTTTTCTATTTCTGCCTCTTTTTTTTCTATACTCTCCATAAGGGATTCAACGTCATTTGAGTCTTCTATATTTCCGCTTTCCCTAATAGCTTTTAATTGCTCTATTTCTGCCTTTCTTTTTTGATTCAATTTCAGTTATTTTTGTTCTGAATTCAAAATTCAATTCTTTTTCTGTTTTTTCCATATTTTTCTCCGTTCGTCTTTCGTTTTTTTGATTTAATTTCTTATTTCTAAAAAACTATTTACTTTGTTTGCTAGATTTTCTTTATCTAATATTAACTGTTTAAAGGTATCAACCCGCGACCTTAATGCAACATGTGTTTCCTCGTATGCTGGATAAGTAACAATTGAAATATCATATAATTTACCATCCAGCACTGTTCTGTGAATATTCCCATCTTTATCTAGCTTAAATTCATCATTTTCTGTAGAAAAGGCAAAAGAACATTGACTGATATCACCTCTTTTTACAGAGTTTTTTAAATCTTCACACCAGCTGCTATGCGGCGGAAATACAGTAAAATATAAAGCATCTTCTCTTTTTTCTAGTTTTAAGGTTCCACTTTTATTGCGGCCTAAAACATAATTAGGGTTGTGATTAAATAAACAACGGACATCATCTCTTTCAATTGCATCTGTAAAAGCATCTTTTTGAATTTTTTCGAAAATCCCTTTGCAAATTTGTGTCTCCTTGTCATAAATAATTGCCTTCCCTGTGAATACTGGAATCTCAGGTTTATCGCTATCATTTTCCTCTAAATTTCTTAACTTAATTTCAAAATAGCGTTTTTCTTGTCTAATAGCACCCATATCAACTCACCTCCCTTCATTTCTTTTGCTAAAAGCATTAAAATACCCCTAGAAGCTTCTCAAATCGTTTTTAGGTAATTTAGTATACCTTGGAAATTTGAACGCCTCCTGGGGCTGTTTTTTTAATTCCTAGTTTTTAGTTTTTAAACCGTATTATCTTTTTGCGTCGAATCATTTAAGGACTGATCTAGTTTTTTCTGTTTTTTCAATTCCTCTGTAGGTAAGTAATTTTCAAGAATCAATGGCACGTCACCTCCCGTAACTTCATTCATATCTTCAAGGGCTCTAATCTCATTTTGAGTGATAGCGCCAATCTGGAATAAGCCTGTATAATAAGCGATTCGTTCTGCCATATTTCCTCTCATCTTCTTCTTCATGTTAAAGCGGATAAAGCGTTTTCTTAGTTCATCTTTAGTAAATATTTTATAATTCAATTCTTCTTCAATATTCGTTAGAATCGGGGTAATAGTATTTTCAAAAAATGCCACATCAGATTCCTTGCTAAATGGTTCTAAGCCAATAGTGTGAAGGGGACACCCTAAGGCAGTAACAATATTTCTATTAGTCTTTTCAATGAGGATGCTCATATCTAAATCCTTTAAACTTTTAGCATTGAATTCTTTAGCTTTAAGTCCTTTTTGAATAACAAGTGGTGCCCCATGACTGCCCACAATGCCTTTTCTAAAGGAATCTCCAATAGCTTTTGCCTTATCCATACTTAAGTCTGATTCTACTTCTAATATAAAAGATGGACTGACCATATTGTTTAAATATTCCTGTAGAAACTTTGTCATCCCTTTATCCATGCCTATCGTGTCCGTTAGTTTTGTTATTGGACTCATTTGTTTACCATCATTATTCAGGGAATCCTTAAAGTGCAATAAATCCTCTGCTTCTAAAGGATTTAACAACTTTTTTCCGTTAAAATATCTATAGTAAAAGTCACCGTTATCAGAGGTAACTGTATAAGTAATACTACCGGTTCTTAGAGGCGCTATAGCTTTAACTGTTCCTACTTCATTTCTAATAATCTTAGCAAAACATTCTCCGTAAATAAGCATTTGATTGACAATGTATTTTTTAAATATACTAGGCGTCATACCGCTATTAGGTCTAGTAGAGAGAGCATAAGCTAAAGGAGACGTTACTTCTTTTTCTTTGCCTTTGTCAGTTCTTAGATAAATGTCTAAAGGTATTTGCCCAATAGTAGAACTCACTTTATTTAAGCAGGCCATAAGCGATGGAATTTCCAAAACATTCCAACCGCCATAACACGAAAAGGCAATATCAGTTTTTTGCGTTAGTAATCCAGCTATTATATCCTCACTTGAAATTGTTTTACTGTTATTTCGTTTTTCTTTTTTAAAAGATTGTCTTAGTTGATTTAATATTTTCAAACTTGGTTCTCCTTTCATTTTTTTATATGAAAAATACCCCTAGTATAGCCGACATAGACGACGTAAAATTCCCGGAATAGTTATGTAAGTTGCTACTATTTTTAATATGGTATATACTCAAAATCAAATAATAATAAATAGGAGGCTATAAAGATGGATAATGTTACCAATGCACAAAATTTAGAAAAAAATAAACCTTATAAAAAATTCAAAAAAAACAATCTAGTAGTCCAGGACAATATGTTAATAACAGCAACTTATAAAATGAATAGGAATGAATTATTAGCTTTTAAACAAATAATATCTCAAGTTAACACAAAAAATAAAAGCAAAATTGTTCAAATAACTAAAGGAGATATTATTAAATTTATTTTTCCTAATGCACAAAAAGTAAAATCTCATAGTATAGATAGTAAATATTATCAGGTTTGTAAGAAATATTATCTCTCTTTAATAGAGACCTCTATAATGATAAACCAATTATCTAAGAATATTATTTCTGATGTACACTGGGAAAGTGATTCTAACATAGTAACTATAAAATTTTCTGACGATATTATGCCTTTTATTTATGGACTTAAAAAGAATTTTACTAAATATCAAATAGGCTACCTAGTAAAGCTAAAATCAAAATATTCAATTCTTTTATATGAGTATTATAAAATGCACTCATATAATAAAAAAGGTAATTGTAGTTGGAATGAGTCTGTAAACAATATAAGAAATATGCTTAATATTAAAACAAAATACAAAGAATATAGTTTATTCAATCAAGATATTCTTAAAAATTCCCAACAACAAATCAATGAGCATACGGATATACATATCGAATATAAAGCCCTCAAAAATACAGCTGATGGTAAAATTGTTACAGATATTAAATTCACCGTTACGCAAAAGAAAAAGCCTATTCAACAAACTACAATACCACCAGAAAAACTATCTATTCCAAATGCTGGTCCAGGCAGAGATTTTCTAGAAGCAATAGCAGCTAAAAAACAAAAAACTGTAGAAGAAATTGTTAAAATTAAATCAATAACCATCACTATAGAAGAAAGCCCTAAAACAGAGAGTCAACAACCGGTTAAAACACCAGATAAAGCACCTATTAAAAAGCCTTCTATATGGAATAAGTTTAAATCTATCTTTAAGCATTAATCTTTGTTTTTATCTCTTTCTAAGAGTGCTAGTATGGCGTACCCTGCAATATCTTTTAATGTATCATCAATTGATTCAAAGTTAGGGTCGCCTTTTTTTGTCAAGTTTTTTAAGCGCTCAAATTTATTGTGCAACATAATGATAAAAAATGTCATTCCATACTCTTTATATAAGATATCTAAACAATTTCCATAATCATCTCCTTTCTCATCTAATAAATATCCAATACTCATCGCCTTCAGCATTCTTTTACTTTTAAAAAGATCTCTATTGTTTTTCATCCTTTACCTCCTTTAAATAACTTAAATAAATGGGTTTATTACATCCTCTTCTAACCATGCTAATTTTTCATCTTCTTTATTTTTAAATTTAATAGCTAAATAAAGGGCATTAAGTGTGGCTATAAAAGGGTCTATTCTTTCTGTTGATTTAGACTTATCAGGTCTAATATTATCATTAGCATCTTTAACAGCAATAATATTGCCAATTGCCCAACTAAGCAGTTCATTGTTATTGTGATATATTTTTTGATCTAACATAAGTATTTCAAACTCTCTCATTGGGTTACTAAATGTAATTGCGCCTTGAGGAATATCAAAACATTTATAACCATCTTCTTCCATTACTTCTGATATAGTAGCAGCGCCCCATCTATCAAAGCCTATAAAGCGAATATTTAAGCCTAATTCTCTATAGACATTAAAGAATTTATGAACATAATCATAATCAACGGAATTACCGCTACAGATTTCTAGATAACCTTCTTTTTTCCAACTAAGAACTTTCATTCTGTCATATTTTTCTTTATTCTTTATTTGAGCTTCAGGTATAAAGGATTTATTAATAATATAAAGGTTTTCTTCCTTGTCAAAGGCAACTAAACTAACACTGGTTAAATCAAGTCTATTTGACAGATCAACGCCACCATACCAAGTTAAATCTCCTAACTGCTTTGCATCAAAAGTTCCTGTATTATCTTTAAATAATTGATAATCAAAATGTCTTCTATCAGCATTTAAGAAAATATTACAGTGTTTAGTTATAAAGCTTTTTTTAGCCTCAGTATCTACCATGGCCTTATCTCTGTCTTCTATTAACTTTTCTAAAATAACAGATTTCCCAATGTTAGGATTTGCCTTAATATACATATCAGGGTCTTTCCATTCCTGTATCTTGTCTAATTCAGCTATATAGACAAATTCTTCATCAGCTATTGTTTTCTTTTCTAATATCTTTTGAGCATATACATATTCATCCATGCAAAAGCCAGTTGTAATAAACCCTGCTGTTGTAATCATTATCAAATGGGTATTTTTCATTGTTCCTTGAGATGATTTAATAACATCAAATAGACTTCTTTTTTTATACGCGTGAATTTCATCTAAGATGGCAAAAGAAACGCGCTGACCATCTAATGTATCTGATTCACTAGCTAAGGCTCTCATTTCTCCTCTAGATGTTCCCTTTTCTTTATAATTATAATATCTAGCCTTTGAGGTTTTAGAATATTTACTTAAAACTGAGTCGAAACTAATCATATCTGCTGCTCTTTTAAAACAAATACCAGCCTGTTCTTTAGTCGTTGCAAGCATAATAATTTCTTGTCCTATTTTCGCTGATTTATAGTATTCGTATAAAGCTGCAATAGCTGCAATATCTGTTTTTGCATTACCTCTGGCTAGAAATATAAAGGATTTAGAAAAACGTCTACTATCATCAACCTTCTTTTTCCAGGCAAAAATCGAACCAACAATAAATATTTGAAAAGGTTCTAATATATAGGGTTGTTTAGCTAGATCCCCTTTAACGTGCTTTATATGCTCCTTAGAAAAACTATAAATATCATCTATTAAAGAATAGTCTAAATAAATATCATCTCTTTTTAAGTCCTCTAAGTGTCTACTTATAACTGCTTTCATTTTATTACATACTTTTATTTTATTTGCTTTAATATTCTTCACATAATTCTTATATTCTTCTGATCCTGTCATATTTTATACAATCCTTTTCTTTTTTAAGCCTATATTAAATTTTAAAATCCATCTTCCATAATATCCTTAGGTTTAATATCTAATCGTTTCCAAGCAGCAGGTGTTAGGCCTAGTGAATTTGCATATTTAAGTATTTGTTCACTGGCTTTTTCAGCTACAGCCAACGCAGGATGTTTAACAACATTAGTAATGCCACTATGATTAGTATATTTATAAGTAACACCCGTTTCGTTAACTTGTTCCATGGCATCTTGAAAGATAGATATCTGTATGCAATAAGCTTCTATAGTACTTAAATCACCTTCTCTGAATAAATCTACCGCTTTCATTTTATCTATTGTCTCTTCCCATACTTTTTTTGATTTTCTTTAAAATAACTCGGGGCTTTATAGCACTTCATTTAAATGCTCCTTTCTTTTTCTTTTATACTTTTATTTTAGGGCTATGAAACCCTATTAATTATATATCTATTCTTTATTTAAACTTTTCGCTCCTATGGAAATTAATATGACATTCTCTGCAAATACTCATTAAGTTATTCTTATCAAAAGCTTTAGACTCATCTTCATGTAAACTAATAATATGGTGAACTTCTTCAGCTTTAGCACCACACATTTGGCAAGTAAATAAATCTCTGATAAATATTTTTTCTCGTAAACGTCGCCATTTTTTACTTCCATAAATTTTATTTTTTAATTTTCTGTATTCCTTATCATTTTGGGTTTTACTACTGTTTTTAGGCCTATGTTTTTCGCAATAGTTAGAACCTTTAACAACTAAATCACAGCATTTTAAACATATCTTTTCCATTTATTCTCCTTATTTATAATTCTCATATAGTCGATTAATAACGAATCCCATAGTGCATATCATATATATTTTATAGGATCGCGAATCCTAATGTTTTCGTGTAAAAAGGATTAATAACGCGGTTTAATGCGGGTTACAGCCTCTAAAATTCTAAGTGGGGGGGCTTAAAAGTAAAATATAAGTTAATTTAAAAGTAATATATAGTTAACTTAAAATTATATTTTTTTCATTTTATTTTTGTTTAAAATAATAAACTAATCTGATCTAATAACTAATAGCTTTGCACCCTTGTTCTTCCCATTGTTTTTTAAAAATAAGCTTAGATATTTTTTTATTTTTCTCGCCAGTCCATGGATCATTATAATAAAAATAGGACTCATTAAAACCTGTAATAACTATTGTATGAACAGTAAACCCATGAAAGCCACTACACCAAGTAACAACTGGCTTATTATCTATAATCTGCTTTTCTATAGCGGAAAGACTAAACCCAGTCATATCTAAAGAACTATTAAGGTATTGTTTAAGAAAACTCATTAATGCTGGTGGATTAATTGTCCATCCATGTTTTGTAAAAGGATTTCCAACATATCCGTAATTAGGATTATTATTATCTAGTGGCATCTCATAAGCTAACTCAACTTTATTAATATTAATGTTATTATAATTAAGCACCATCGTTATAGCAGCGACTTCACATCCCGTTGGTAATTCTGGTAATTGGCTTACTATTGGAACGTTTAGAATTATTGGAACTTCCCTTTCTTTTACTGTTAATAAAAAAAGAACCCCTATAACAAGGATTATTATTAGAGGTATATATGTATGTTTGTTTGAGCTCACTTTGCTTCCTTTCTACTTATATTTTTCCTTTAACTATCTATCAGGTTATCTATCGTCTCTTTTAATTAATATCTTCTACTACTTAAATAAACCTAATAGACTATTTGTAAGCTTTTTAAACCATGATTCAATTGTTTTTTTATTCTCATCTCCTACTGGACTATCTTCTTTTTTTTCTATCAATAAAATAACGGTAGGATTCTTTGCTGATTTCGCCTTGTCCATAACTATTTTTTTATAGCTTATAACATGTAAATCTAATGGTTTTAGCGTATTAATTTTAGAAATAATCGGGTCTAAAATCTCCTTCCTAAAGGCCTTGTTATAAGTCTTATAACTAAGTTCACCTGGAATTCTTAAAGCTTCTTTTAAAGTGGTATAATCCATTTTAAATAGGTATCGGTTACCCTTTGCATGTATAAGCTTCTTACTTATATAATTTAAAGCAAAACTCAAAACAGCATCATTACTTGTTATTTTTTTTAATAAAAGCATTTTTTCCTTTTTGTTCATTTTCTCACCTCCTTTATATTTGTTTTTTTGCATTAAAAAAGAGATAGCTCTTAACCGTCTCTTAATTAATAATTTAACTTAATATGTATTGTAAATTAATGCCGAAATGTCGAATAGCTATCATAATAACACCAGTAACCTCTAATATAATAATTATAACCATTGCGATAATCATAGCCTTTGAAGTATTTCTTTCCGCTCTTAACCTTTCCTCAGCCTCTTTACGTTCTTCACTTAATCTAGTCTCAAACTCTTTATCTTTACGTTCTTCACTTAATCTAGCCTCAAACTCTTTACGCCTTTCACTTAGCCTAGCCTCAAACTCTTTACGTTCTTCACTTAATCTTCTTTCAGCAAATATTCTTTTTTCTGCTAATAATCTAGTCTCAGCCTCAGTAAGTCTTATGTATTCATCCATATCAGCTAGAACTCTTTCCCTAAACTTTTCATGTTCAGAAAAGAAATCCTTTTCAACGTCGCTCTTATTTCCCATTTTAATCTCTCCTTATCACTTATATGTATTGTAACTTTTTAAGGTTAAATAGATGGTAATATAATACTTATAAACCCTAATATAATAGTTATAAACCCTAATATAATAGTTACAATCATTGTGATAAATATAGCCTTTGAAGTATTTCTTTCTGCTATTAATCTATCCTCAGCTATTTTACGCTCTTCACTTAACCTAGCCTCAGAATCTTTACGCTCTTCATTTAACCTAGCCTCAGCTATTTTACGTTCTTCACTTAATCTTTTTTCTTCTGCTAATAACCTAGCCTCAGCCGCTTTACGCTCTTCACTTAACCTAGCCTCAGCCTCTTTACGCTCTTCACTTAATCTTCTTTCAGCAAATCTTCTGTCTTCATCCATCTTAGCTAGAAATCTTTGCATAAACTTTTCGTGTTCAGAAAAGACATCCTTTTCAACGTAGCTCTTATTTTCCATTTTAATCTCTCCTTATCAGTTTTGTTCTAATTATATCATACGAATTACTGTTTTTACATTTTACAATATTCTTACACATAGGTATAATACGGTACAAAAAAAGCAAGAATATTTCATCCTGCTCTTCTTGTAAAATGATGGTTAGTATTAAATACTTAATGAAAAATCTTTTAATTTTTTTATTTATAAACCCTTTAACAAAGGGCATTGTAGCTTATTATAAAAAACTTTTTTCGGTATTTAGGGTTACTTTTTGCTTGTCAACCCCCTGTTTGTTCAGAAATCACGTTATATATATTTTAAAAGCCTTTAAAATAGCGGCTTTGAGGCTCTTTTTTTTGTTCAGAGATTTTTGTAAATTATATATGCCTAATAGTTTTGTTTATTGCTCTTTAATGCCTATATAAAGGGATATTTAACTAATGCTTGATGTATCGAAATTTATTTTTATTTACATTCTTGCACTATTAATATAACATATCTTAAAAAAACTGTCAACTTTTTATAGTATTTTTTTATATTTACTATATAAAGTAGCATGAGGCAATTTAAAATAAGAGGCAATTTGCCTTACATTCATATTGTATACATATCGACTAATTAGTATTTCTTTGATCACGTAAACCTCAGGGTTGAATTCTGTCCAGCTACCTTCACTTTTAATTATAAAATCGTCTACAATATCATTAATATAGTTTCTAGCCTGTTGCTTAAGAATGGTTAGTGTTTTAAGCTCTTCATCACAATCAATAGAGTTATCTGCTGCAACAGCTTGCTTATCTTGGTATTTTTTCCCTTTATCTTCACATTTCCTTTCTTTATTTGTTTTTTTAATCGCTTCTGTAATCGCTCCTGTAGATAGTAGCCTACTGACTGATATATCATATGTTTTTTCTTTTGTATTTTCCCTCCTTTCTGCTTCTTCTATTTTCTCTCTCATTATTTGCAACCATTCTAAAAAAGGAACGATATATTCAATAATTTCTATGCTTTCAGATTCGGTTATAACACAATTAATTAGGGGCTTATCTTTTTCAGATTCGGTTATAACACAATTAATTAGGGGCTTAACCTCTTTTTCAGATTCCTGTATAGTACTATTTACCTGACTATTTCTTTTATAATTTTTTCCCATTGTTATATTTCCTGCTTTCTATAGATTTTTTATTTTAATTTCTTAAGATTTAGACCTTGATTTAACCTCCTTTTTTAAGTTATAATTAAATGCGTACGGAGCTCTTTTGATAAGGTCGTTTTCTTTCGATGGGTTTTGTATAGAAAAAGGGTTTGTTTCTGATGGATATTTAGTTACCTTGCTTGGGTGGTTATATTGAAATTTTGAATAAGCTCTTTTTTCTTGTAAAAAATAAAGTAAACATATAAATTAAATAATTAAATAGACCTTTAAAAGGGCATTAAAAAAGGAAGATCATGCTCATTTAAGAACATAGTCTTCCCTATAACAGTAAATAGTATTTATTTTTAACTCATTTCTCCAAAGTATTTTCTGCCACATACATTTAAGCAAATCGTGGTTTTTAGTCGTTGCTAAAAAATTGTAATTTAACTCAACCTTATTTTTCTTGTAAATAAAGATATTTTCTATATACTTTATAATTTGCGTAAAATTAAGTTTTGCCATAATTTACTCCTGAATGCAAGCTGTTATTAATATTTTGAGTATATACTATATTAAAAATAATAACAACTATATAATCTATATCGGCTACACTCCTTACTCAGAGCGAATCCTAGACACCCTAAAACATATAAAAACAAAAATTCAATAGGGCATTAAAAAAGGAAGATTACACTCAATTAAGAATATAGTCTTCCTTAGTTTTTTATCAACGCTTTTTTAAAAGGAATCCAGCTACAAATACTGGGTCCTTATTTAACTTAAAATACCGCTTGAGTATATTACTATTAATAGTAATAGTATCGGACTCAATTTTAAAATATAATAAAAAGAATTACTAATTTTTTCATTGCGTGTATATTTTTTTATTTCCCTTTTAACTCTTTTTTCTTTAATTTTATATCCAACTAAAAACATAGTGCCTATACCAGATAAAGGTAATATAAAATTACATATTATTTTATCCATTACATTAATAATTCCGTTTACTTGAGTTTTGCAAATAAATAAATGCAAATTACTTTCATTTAAAAATTGAAATATAGATCCACTTAGACTAGGTATTAACCCTAATAAACATAATGCAAATACTACTAAAAAACTAGCTACAGGCCTATTAAATTTACTTTTTTCTTGTAAAGCAGATATCGTTACTTCAATCAGAGGTAACGCCCCTAGTAGGGCAACAAAAAAAATTGCTCCAAAAAATATAATTAAAAACAATTTATCTATTGAAGAATTATTAAAAAGTACTGGTATTGTTTCAAAGAGTAGACCAAATCCACTTTGTTTAAGCGACTCTGTATTATCTGCAGAAAAAAAACTAGAAAAAATAATAAAGCCCATTAAAATTGATATAATTAAATCTAAAAAAGCGACTTTAAAACAATTTTTTAAAATATTAAATTGCGTACCAGCGTAACTTCCATATGTAACCATTACTCCTGAACCTAAAGTTAATTTAAAAAAGCTCAAGCCAATAGCATTAATAATGACGGCAAAATTTAATTTAGAAAAATCAGGAAATAAAAGAAATTTAATCGCACTCGATGCTCCAGAAGAAATAAAAGATTTTATAATAAGAACTACAATAACTATAAGAAAAATAGGAATTAGAAATTTAATTGCTTTTTCTAATCCATTTTTAATTCCCATAGAACTAATTATACCTACTATTACCACAAATAGAACAAACCATATATAGGGTTCAGATGAATTTAAAAAGTTTTCAAAGATATCTGTCGCTGTTTTTAAAGATACATTATCTAAACATCCAAAAGAAGCCAAGCAAAAATAACGAAGAATCCAACTTGCAAATAATGAATAAAAGGTTAAAACCAAAAGAGAAGCAATTGCACTTAATACGCCATTTATAGCCCAAGTTTTATTTTTACCAGAATATACATAAGAATTTATAACATTGGAATGCCCTTTTTTCCCTATTAATAATTCTCCAAAAAAAGCTGGAATACCAATAAATATCAAACCAATAAAATAAAAAAATATAAATATAGCCCCACCATTTTCAGCTACTGTTGTAGGAAATTTAATTATACTTCCAATTCCAACAGAACCACTTAGCATTGCTAAAAGTGTAATTAATTCACTAGAAAACTTTTCACGCTTAGACAATATATTCATCCTTTCTTATTTTTTCTTACGTTTCAGTATATCATATTTAAAAATATTATTAAATTTTTTTCGAATTCTTTTCGCTGTTTTTTTCACCCTATCCGTAACACTATCCTTAACACTATTCTTAACACTATTCTTAACCCTATTCTTAACCCTATTCTTAACACTGAATTCAATAGCTATTACCTCGCAGCCACCTTTAATTGATTTATACTCTATGTTAAAGTTTGTTTTTCTTGTTTCTAATCCATTTAACATGAATGTTGACTGAAGCTCTTTGATAGCTAGATCTAAGACTCCTTTACGTAGTTCTTTGAATTCTTTATATTTGTTTTGTACTCCTAGCATTCGTCTGAACTCACTTAAAGATATCGTCCAAGTATAGGCTGTATAATGCACCATCATATTAAAATATTCATATAGTCTAACTGCATATTTGCTTTTCATATATTTTAGTCTACCCACTTCATATTTTGTAAAATTCTTTTGTAAATTAAATATATATGGCGCAATATCTTCTGAAAATGATATTTTTACTAGACTTTCATTTTTTTTCCATTCCACATGAGAACACGGTGCAGTATATATATATTTTTTTTTATCTTTTATTACTACTTCCACTTCTGTTAATCTCATAAAATAGTCTTTACATTTTTTATAGTATCCTCCTGAAATATTATTAGCTTTTGTTTTTTCAAGAGAAGGGAATATAAATCTGAGAACATCTGCTTTTTTAAGTGAAACTTCCCTAAAATTAGGATTATTATTACTTGTATCAATAGCAGAAACTACCATTTTAAAGGCTAAGAGTTCATTTAAATTCATTTTATGTTCAGCCATAATTAATGCATTGCTTTGAACGATTTGATGATAGGGTTTTAGTTTTCCCTTACAATATTTCATCATTTTTACTTTGTTTTTTTTCTAAATTTTGTGTATTGGTAACATTGTCCATCTTTATAGCCTCCTATTTAATTATTATTTGATTTTTTTTCGTTATTAACTTGATATTGTTTTTATTTCCACAATTATCTCAACTCCTTTATTTTTTAATATAATGCTTTTTTCAAAAAAGTCAATCTTTTTTCTTACAACTCTTCTACCGCAGCTTTAACCGTGGATGTAAACCCCCAAAAAACCGTGGCTGTAACCACACTTCTAGCGTCTGAACACCTCTCTAGAAGCGGATCCCATAGTCCTTAAAAGATATAAGAAGAAAAGAAGAAGAACACTCCCCTTTGGATAACTTTTTAAGGTCATTATTATTAAATATTTTCTCCAACGCTCTAAGTTTATCTTTTAAAAGTAATGCCTCTTTTTTTCTTCACGTTAAAGCTTGCGAAACGAACTTTAGATTTTTCTCTAGCAAGCAAGTCTATACTTCAGCTTTTCCTCTTAATTTCTAAATTTCTTAACTTTTTGGGTTGTAGCGTTAATTATTTCCTCACCTATTCATTTCATTTGCCGTTTAAAAGCATTTAAATACCCCTAGAAGCTTCTCAAATCATTTTTAGGTATTATTTTATATCCTGGAGATTTAAACGTCTCCTGAGGCTGTTTTTTTAATTCCTAGGTTTTAGTTTTTTTAAAAGTTTGTCTTAGTTGATTTAATATTTACTCAAAAACAAAGTTTGTCTTAGTTGATTTAATATTTTAAAGCATTGGTTTTCTTTTTCTGTTTTTTTGATCTAGTTTTTAGTTTTTAATTTTATGTGTTTTTTATTCCCTGTGGATAACTTTTCCCTCGCGCGCGTTCTTCTTTTGTTTTAAGTGTTTTAAGTGTTTTAGGGCGGCTAGGATCCTCTCTGGGTAAGGGATTGGAGAATTAAACAACAC